>MGSR01000177.1:1523-5460 GCA_001798565.1 Deltaproteobacteria bacterium RIFCSPLOWO2_12_FULL_60_16 | reverse complement strand
GCGCAACTCAAAGGCAAGAGGATCGGCGTCAACCGCTTCGGGGCGGCCCCGGACGTTGCCGCCCGTTACGCGTTGGGGCGCATGGGCATTGATCCGCGCGAGGTGATTATTCTCCAGCTCGGCGAACAATCCACGCGGCTTGCCGCCATGAAAACAGGCCAGCTCGAGGCCGCCATCCTGCTTCCTCCCATCACCACCCTGGCGCAGAAAGAGGGGATGAATGTGCTCCTGGACATGTCGGAGCTGGGCGCCGAGTTCCAGATTACCGGCCTTGCCAGCAGCCGGAGTTTCACCGTGCAGAAGCGGCCGTCGGCGCTGAAGTTCATGCGCGCCTTTGTCGAGGGGATCCACTATTACAAGACGCGCAGGAAGGAGAGCATGGCTATCATCGCTCGGTACATGCGCACGGACGACATGGAAGCGGTCGGGGCGACCTACGACTATTTCGCGACCAAGATCGTGCCCAAGAAGCCCTATCCGTCGGTTAAAGGAATCAAGGCCCTTCTCGACCTTGCGGCGAAGGATCGCCCCGAGGCCGCCAAGGTCTCGCCCGAGCGCTTTGTCAATTTAACGCTTTTAAAAGAGCTGGACGACAGCGGCTTCATCGATCGGCTGTATCAATGACGGTAACGATATAAGAGGGGAGAATTCTTCGGATGGCTGAGTCGGGAAGCAAGGAACGGACTGCCTCGCAGGCCTATCTGGAAGTGGCGGCGGCGCATGGCATCGACTACGTCTTCGGCCTGCCCGGAACGAGCGGCCAGGAGTTCATCGGCACGATCGCCGATCAGGAGAAGATCCGCTTTATCCTGGCGCTCCACGAGACCTGCGTGGTCTCCATGGCCGACGGCTACGCGCGCGTTTCCGGCCGGCCGACCCTGGCGCAGGTGAGCACCTTTCCGGGCACGGCGAACGCCGTGGGCGCGCTTTACGACGCCTTCAGAGACCGATCCCCCGTGGTGGTTACGTCCACGCACGTCGACACGAGGATCATGGGCCGGGATTCGCACACGGAGGGGCAGGACCTGATCGAGCTCACCAAGCAGTTCACCAAATGGAGTTGCGAGATCCATAGAGCGGACCGCATCCCCGAAATATTGAATCGAGCCTTCAAAGTCGCCTCGACCCCGCCCAGGGGGCCGGTCTATCTCTCTCTGCCGAGCAATCTTCTTGCGGAGCCGGTGGCGGTGAAGAATCCCGAGGCGGGGCGTTTCCGCATCGTTCCCCGGATGGCGGGAGACCCGCAGGCGCTCAAAGACGCGGCGCGCTTCCTTGCCGAGGCCAAGAGGCCGTTGATCATCGCCGGAAGCGGCGTGGCCACCGCCGGCGGGACCGGGGAGCTCGTGAAGCTCGCCGAGATGGTGGCGGCGCCTGTCGTCATGGAGCCGCGCTATTCTTTTCTCAGCTTTCCAACGAGCCACCCTTACAGCTTCCAGATCCCGGAGCGGCAGGTGAGCTTCAAGCTGCCCCAGTGGGGCGAGCCGGATCTGATCTTCGCCGTCGGCTGCCGTCTGATCCGCGAATACCGCTACCTCACGGAGCCGGTCATCCGGCCCGGGACCCGCTGCGTTCACATCGAGGAGGATCCCTGGGAGATCGGCAAGCTCTTTCCCGTGGACCTGGGAATCGTGGCCGACGCCAAGAGCGCCTTAAGCTCCCTGATCGAAATCTTCCCTGCGTTTTCCGAGCGCTCCAACGGAGGCCGCAGAGCCGAGCGGCTGCAGTGCCTCAAGAAGGCGAAGGAGGAGGCCAGGGCCGAGCTGGAGAAGAGAGTGCGGGACGGATGGGATGGGACTCCGATCAGCGCGGCGCGGCTGGTTCGGGCCATGGACAAACTGCTGGAGCGGGATGCGTTGATCGTCAATGAAAGCCCGACGAGCAAAGACATACTCATGTCCAACTTTCAGTTCACCCCCGGCAGATCTTATTTTTCCAACTCGTCCGCCGGATACCTGGGATGGGGGCTGGGGGCGGGCATCGGCGCGCAGCTTGCGTCTTCCGGCCGCCGCGTCGTCGCCTGTCTCGGCGACGGCAGCAGCATGTTCGGCATCCAGGGTCTGTGGACGCTGGCGAAATACCGCGTGCCTCTCCTGGTGATCGTGTTCAACAACCGCGCCTATATGGCGGTGAAGAACCAGTTTCGCGGCCCCGAAGAAAAAGTCAGGGTCGCAGCGGAGCTGGGCGCGGAGCTGGTGGGTCCGGACTTGAATTTTGCCAGATTGGCCGACTGCTTCGGCATCTTTGGACAGCGGGTGGAGGAGCCGGAGGGCATAGAGCCCGCGCTGAAGCGGGCCATGGAGCAATCCGGGCCGGCGGTGGTGGACGTGGTCATCAGTCAAAAAAGCAGAAAAGATTGAAAGGGGAGCGAAAATGAAGGAGGAAGCTAAAGCGGCTTTCAAAAAAGCCGCGCTCGGCGCCGAAAACAACGCCTACGACATCATCGCCAAGCTGGATCCGGAATATTTCGAGAAGCTCAAGGGGCTCTACGTCGATGCCACCTTCGGCCGGGAAGGCGCGCTGCCGCGCAAGACGAAGGAGCTGATCATGGTGGGGATTTGCTGCGCGCTCCTGCGGCCGCGCGGCATTCGCGTTCACAGCGAACGGGCGCTTAAGCTGGGCGTTACTCCCAAGGAAGTGCTCGAAGCAATGGAAGTTGCCGCGATTCCCGGCGGGATGCCCGGGTTGTGGCTGGGGGTGGAAACGCTCCAGGAAATACTGAAATCAAAAGGACAGGAATTTAAATGATCGAAAGAAAACCCGGCCCGCTGGAGGGAATCCGGGTGCTGGATCTGACGCGGGCGCTTGCCGGCCCCTATTGCACGATGTTTCTCGGCGATCTGGGCGCCGAGGTGGCCAAAATAGAACAGCCTCAAGTCGGCGATGACACGCGCGGCTGGGGACCCCCTTTTGCGGGGAAGGAGAGCGCCTACTTCCTCGCCATCAACCGCAACAAGAAAAGCGTTACCATCGATATAAAGTCCGAGCGGGGCGTCGGGCTGGTGCGCCGCCTCGCCGGGAGAGCCGATGTTTTCGTCGAAAACTTCCGCCCGGGGATCCTGGAGCGTTTAGGTCTAGGGGAACGGGAGCTGCGAGGTTTGAATTCCCGCTTGATCTACGCGTCGCTGTCCGGCTTCGGGGCGGATGGGCCGATGAAGGATTGGCCCGGTTATGATCTCGTTGTCCAGGCGTGGGGCGGCTTCATGAGCATAACGGGGATGCCCGACGGCGAGCCTACCAAGGTGGGGGTCGCCATTATTGATATCGTGGCGGGTCTCATGATGGGGAAGGCGATTGTGGCGGCGCTCTTTGCCCGGGAGCGCACCGGCGCCGGCCAAAAGATCGACACCTCGCTGCTCGAGGCGGAGGTCGCATGCCTGATCCCCTATGGAAGCGACTATCTGGCGAGCGGAAACGTCCCCGGCCGGTGGGGAAACGCCCACCCGAATATCGTCCCCTACCAGAGTTTTAAAACCCGGGATGGTTATCTGGTGGTCGGCGCTGCGAGCGAAGGAAACTGGCGTCGTCTCTGTCAGGCTATAGAGATGCCGGAGCTGGCCAATGATCCGCGCTTCGCTAAAAACGCGCAGCGTGTCGAGAACAGGGAAGAGTTGATCCGCATCCTGGCGGCTGTTTTTCTCAAGCGCGACACCGCCGCGTGGATCAAGCTCCTGACCGAGGCCGGGATTCCGTGCTCCCCGGTGAACACGATCGATCAGGTCTTCAGCGCCCCTCAGGTTCGGCACAGGGAGATGTTGATTGAAGTGGAGCATCCCACAGCAGGAACAGTCCGCATGGCCGGTCTGCCGGTCAAGTTTTCGGCCACGCCGGCCTCTGTGCGCCTGGCGCCGCCTCTGCTGGGCCAGCATAGACAGGAGATTTTGCGAAGCTGGATTCAGATGGAGGATAGCGAGATCGCCGATCTCCAAAACGAAGGGGT
>MGSR01000177.1:934-1388 GCA_001798565.1 Deltaproteobacteria bacterium RIFCSPLOWO2_12_FULL_60_16 | reverse complement strand
CTTCGAGCCTCTGTTCATCGACGCCGAGTATATCCGCAAGGAAAGCCTCTTCGGCGAGCGCATCGCGCCGGGAAGCCTCACCTTCGCCATGGCCGAGGGTCTCACGGTCCAGACCGGGATCATTCACGGCACCGGGATGGCCTTTGTCGGCATCGATAAGATGAAGCTTTTCGGCCCGGTCAAAGTCAACGACACGATTCAGGTGGACATCGAGGTCCTCGACACCAAGGCCGTTCCCGCGCGCGGCGGCGGCATCGTCCGCTACCGCCAGCAGGTGCGCAACCAGCGCGGCGAGATGATCATGGAATATGACGTCGCGCGCCTGATCCGCGGCGCCAAGCCGGATTGATCCAAATGAATTCACGTCCCAGATTCGGCATACTGCTGCCGACCCGCGAGGTGGTCCTTTCAGGCCGGTCCGATCCCGCCAGTATTTACGGTCTGGCGGATCGCG
>MGSR01000177.1:322-878 GCA_001798565.1 Deltaproteobacteria bacterium RIFCSPLOWO2_12_FULL_60_16 | reverse complement strand
CGGCTGGAAGCGCTGACGACCCTCGCCGCCGTCGGCGCCCGGACTACCCGGGTCCGGTTGGGGACGGCGGTTTTTCTGGCCGTTCTCAGAAATCCCATCCTGCTTGCCTACACGGTGGCGAGCCTGGATTGGCTGACAGCCGGGCGTGTGGATCTCGGCATCGGTTACAGCAGGCCCAACGACCCGGTCCAGGAGCACGAGTTCGAGGTGCTGGGCCTCTCGGCCGGCAAACGCATCAAGATGAGCGAAGAGCTTATTCAGGTGATGCGGCGGCTATGGCGCGAGAATGATGTCTCGCACGCCGGCGCGTTCAGCAGTTTTGAGCATGTCACGCTCGAGCCGAAGCCGGTGCAACGGGGGGGCGTTCCCATCTGGCTCGCCTCCAACAACGTCGAGCCGGGTTTGCGGCGGGTCGGCCGGATGGCCGACGGCTGGCTTAATAATATTACCAGCCCGCAAATCTATCGCGAATGCCTGGAAAAGATCCGCGCCTATGCCGCCGCGGCCGGCCGCGCTCCCGGCGCCATCGAACCGGGCCTTTACTTCACGCTGGCTG
>MGSR01000177.1:0-286 GCA_001798565.1 Deltaproteobacteria bacterium RIFCSPLOWO2_12_FULL_60_16 | reverse complement strand
TTCTCTCCCAGTATTACAACAAGCCCTACGACGCCGTTTCCAAGGCCATGCTTTGTGTCATGGGCAGCTGGGATGAGGTTATCGACCGGATCGAGGCCTACCGTGAGGCGGGCGCGCGCACCGTCGTCATCCGGTTTGCCGCGCGAGACCAGATCGGCCATCTGGAATCTTTTGCCGGGCATCTTTCCCGGCGCGGTTTACTAAGCTGAAAACGAAGTGCCGCAGCCGCAGGTGGCGGTCGCGTTGGGATTGAGGAACTTGAAGCCGGCCCCTTGCACGGAGCTCA
>MGSR01000176.1:2902-5828 GCA_001798565.1 Deltaproteobacteria bacterium RIFCSPLOWO2_12_FULL_60_16 | reverse complement strand
TGCTCAAGGATCAGCTCGAGCGCGGCGAGCTCCGTCCGATCTCCCTTTATAAAAAGGTGCGCACGAGAGAGGTGGCGCCGGACGAGATCCGCCGCTTCGACCCGGAGGGCCTAAGTTTCCTCAACATGAACACGCCTGAGGACTACCAGGCGGCGCTGAAACGCTGGCGGGAGCAGCGCGGTCCCGCAGCGACCGCTAAGGAGAGCGCGTCCGTCCCTTGCACAGTGGAGCTGCTGGGAGTCGCCCGTTTGCGGGCAAAAACCAGGGAGGTTTCCCTGGCGCTGCCGCAGGGCGCCACTGTGGCTCATGTTTTCTCAGCCCTGGCGGAAAAGCTGCCGACGCTGGTGGGGCCGGTGATCGCGCCCGGCGGCAACAGCCTCGCCAGCGGCCATGCCTGCAACATCAACGGGCGTGACTTTGTGCGGGACCTCAGCGTCGAGGTCCGTCCCGGGGATCGAATATTTATCATTTCGGCCGATGCCGGAGGCTGAGCCGTGTACGGATTTCATGGCCGACTGCTGCAAATCGATCTGACCAGCCGGAGCCGCCGCTGGGTGGCGCTCGAAGAGACGCGCCTGCGGGCGTTCCTCGGCGGCATCGGTCTCGGGACCAGCCTCCTCTACGATTTGGCGCCGGCGGGAGTTGAGCCTTTTTCCCCGGCCAATCCGCTGATCTTTACCACAGCGCCTCTGGTCGGCACCGGCCTCACCACCACCTCGAAATTCGCCGTGGTCACCAAATCTCCCCTTACCGGCTTTATCGCCGACTCGCTCTCCTCGAGCTTTTTCGCCCTGGCGCTGAAGCGCGCCGGCCTGGATGCGATCGCGATCACGGGCCGGGCGGAATCCCCCGTATACCTTATGATCGGAGGCAAGGAGAGCGGAGAGGTCCCGGCGGTGGAGTTCCGGGAAGCTCGACATCTCTGGGGCAGAAGCCCCGGCGAAACCGAGGCAGCGATCCGCTCCGAGCTCAACCATGGCGGCGTGCGGGTGGCGGCCATCGGCCAGGCGGGAGAGAACCTGGTCCGCTTCGCCACCATCAGCAACGAGGGCCGTCACGCGGGCCGGGGCGGCGTCGGCGCGGTGATGGGGTCGAAGAACTTGAAGGCGATCGCCCTCTCCGGCAACAGCGAGGTGGAAGTGGCGGACCCGAAAGGGGTCGACGCCATAGCTGAGATGATGCGCGAGCGGAGCCTGGGCACGGTGACGGCCAAGTACCGGGAGATCGGCACGGTCGCGAACCTGGCGGTATTCAACCGTCTCGGCACCTTGCCGACGCGCAACTTCCAGCAATCGACCTTCGACCACGCCGAGGCGCTGAGCGGAGAGAGCCTCACCGAGAACAGCTTCAGCCGCAGATACGG
Source organism: Deltaproteobacteria bacterium RIFCSPLOWO2_12_FULL_60_16 (assembly GCA_001798565.1). Taxonomy (GTDB): domain Bacteria; phylum Desulfobacterota; class Binatia; order UBA9968; family UBA9968; genus UBA9968. The sequence continues at coordinate 4,465 of MGSR01000176.1, read as the reverse complement.
CTGCGCCTCGTGCACGATCCGCTGCGAGCGGCTGTTCAAATCTCTCACCGGGGCGGAGCAGCGGCTGGAATATGAGACCTTGTTCGCCTTGGGGCCTCTGTGCGGCATCGAGGATCCGGAGGCGGTCCTTCAGGCCGCGCGGCTCTGTGACCAATACGGCCTCGACACCATCAGCGCCGGCGGCACCCTGGCGTGGGCAATGGAGTGCGCGGAGAAAGGATTGTTGCCCGAGGCTCAAAAGCTCGGCCTGCGCTTCGGCAAGACGGAGGCTTTCCTGGAAGCCCTATCGGTCATCGCCCGGCGCAGCGGCCTGGGCTCCCTGTTGGCCGAGGGCTCCAGACGGGCGGCGACGAAACTGGGGGGCGAGAGCGCCTATTGGGCCATGCACGTGAAGGGCATGGAACTGCCCGGATACGAGCCGCGCAGCTTAAAGACCATGGCGCTGGGCTTCGCCGTGAGCCCGCGCGGGGCCTGCCACAACCGCTCCGGGGCTTACGAGGCTGATTTCTCCGGAGCGGTCGACCGTCTGCGCGGAGATGCCGGCCGGGGCGGTTTGGTCGCCGCGTCCGAAGACTTCGCTTCCGTGTTGGATTCGCTGATCGTTTGCAAGTTCCTGCGCAAGTGCTTCACCGACTTTTACGCCGAGTCGGCCGAGCTTCTGAGCAAAGTCACCGGCTGGTCCTGCTCCGATGCGGAGCTGCGCCGCGTCGGCGAGCGCATCAACACGGTGAAGAAGCTCTTCAACGTGCGCGAGGGCTGGCGGCCCGAGGACGACTGGCTGCCGCCCCGGCTGCTCGGCGAGTCCCTTCCCACGGGCGTGGCCCAAGGGGTGGGCTTGACCGTCTCCGAGCTGCGCGAGATGATCGGCGGCTATTACCAAGCGAGGGGATGGGATGAGAACGGGTTTATTCCGGAGAAAAAGCTGGGAGAGCTGGGACTTGGTTAATGGTTAATGGTTATTAGTTATTGGTTATTGGTTGTTGGTTTTGATTAACCGGTTTTCGACTTGCTGCGATCCAACCAGTAACCAGTAACAAGTAACTAATAACGAATTTCGGAGGAAACATGCCGACCGATGAGACCCGACGCGTGCTCAAGGTTTTCGGAGTCGCCGTGACCGCTTTCGAAGACGCGGTCGACAAAGGGGCGCCGCCTGATGAGGTGCGCAAGGCCGAGGCCGAGGTCCGCACCCGCATGGAAGAGGTTACGGCGCTGATCGATCGGCTGCGCGCGAAAAAAAAGTGAGCGCCCTCCCCTTGTCTTAGCTTCGCGGCCTGAGTTAAAGACAAGATTCCCATGCGATTGAAGAGCAACCGCGGAGCCCTGCTTGCCGCACTGACTTTCCTGCTGCCCGTCCCCCTCGACCTGCAGGCCGCCGGACCGCCAAGAAATATCATCGTGGCGACGACCACGAGCACCCAGGATTCGGGACTTCTTGATGTCCTGGTCCCGCTTTTCGAAAAGCAGACCGGCTACGTCGTCAAGACCATCTCGGTCGGCACGGGCCAGGCGCTGGCGTTAGCGGCCAAGGGAGAGGCCGATGTGACTCTGGCCCATGCGCCG
>MGSR01000176.1:0-2814 GCA_001798565.1 Deltaproteobacteria bacterium RIFCSPLOWO2_12_FULL_60_16 | reverse complement strand
TGAAGCTGATCGCCGGCAGCGGGACCCGGTTTGTTTCCCGCGGCGACAACTCCGGCACGCACAATCTTGAGAAGTCGCTGTGGAAACAGGCGGGGATCGAGCCCAAGGGCGCCTGGTACATCGAGTCAGGCCAGGGAATGGGCGCCACTCTCGGCATCGCTAATGACCGGAACGGCTACACGATCACCGATCGCGCGACCTACCTTGCCTTTCAAAAGCGACTGGCCCTTGTCATTCTGCTGGAGGGAGACAAACCGCTCCTGAACATCTATTCGGTGATGGAGGTCAATCCGGCCAACGGACCGAGGATCAATGTGGTTGGAGGAAAGGCCTTCGCCGATTTTATGGTCGCCCCTCAAACCCAGGCCGTCATCAAGGGCTTCGGTGTGGAGAAATACGGGCAGCCGTTGTTCGTCCCGCTCGCGGGAAAACGAGAAGAGGAGATCGGAGCCTGACATTGGGCCTTATCTGGGACGGCATCAGGCAGGCATTCTGGCTCCTCATTACGGGAGACCCTGAGATCTGGGCCATCACATGGCTTTCGCTCAAGATCTCGGGCAGCGCCACACTGCTATCCCTGCTGTTGGGCATCCCGATAGGAATCTTCCTGGCGCTGACTCAGTTCCCCGGACGCTCGATCACAGTGGCGCTGATCAATACCGGAATGGGCCTCCCGCCTGTCGTGGTCGGCCTCTTCGTCTCAATCTTCCTCTGGCGCAGCGGCCCGCTGGGACTCCTCGAGCTGCTCTACACCCCCACAGCCATGGTCATAGCTCAGTTGGTTATCGCCTTTCCTATCGTAGCCGGCCTGACCATGGCCGCATTTCAGACCTTGAACCCGAATCTCAGCTTGCAGCTACTGGGCATCGGCGCCTCGAGGACCCAACTCCTCTGGCTTCTCTGCAAGGAAGCCAGGCTTCCTCTGCTTGCGGCAGTAATGGCCGGCTTCGGCGGGGTCATTTCGGAAGTCGGCGCTTCCATGATGGTAGGCGGAAACATCCGCGGACAGACCCGCGTTCTGACCACCGCCACAGTCCTGGAGACAGGGAAAGGCAACTTTGAAATCGCCATCGCCTTGGGCTTGATCCTCCTGATCCTGACCTTTGCAGTGAATTTTCTCCTCACCCATATTCAGCAGCGCGAGCAGTTGAGATGGCCGAAGCCCTCCTAGCCCTGCGGGAGATCCTGGTCCGGTACGGCGGCTCGACCGTCCTGCAAGTCGCCGCCCTCTCGGTCCGTCCCGGCGAGATCCTGGCTATCATCGGGCCCAATGGAGCGGGCAAGTCAACGCTGCTGCGCGTGATGGGGCTGCTCGAACGGCCGACAGAAGGGAGAGTGTACTTCCGTGAGCAGGAAATAGATCACAAGGATTCTCTCGCGGTCAGGCGCCGCATGGCGAGCGTTTTTCAGGAGCCCCTTCTGTTAAACGCTTCGGTTTATGAGAATGCCGCCCTGGGGCTGAAACTGCGGGGGCTGAATCACAGAGACGTCGAGCAGAAAGTCCGGCCCTGGCTTGAGCGGCTTGGCGTCGTCCATCTGGCCGGGAGACGGGCGCGGAGCCTTTCCGGGGGCGAGGCCCAGAGGACCAGCCTGGCCCGCGCTTTCGCCCTCGATCCGGAGCTGCTGCTATTGGACGAGCCTTTTTCCGCTTTGGATCCGCCCACCCGTGAAGAGCTGCTTTTGGATCTCGAGACCATCCTGCGCGAGACCGGCATCACCACGGTCTTTGTCACTCACGACAGAAACGAAGCCTTTATGTTGGGAGACAGGGTCGCCGTTCTGATTGGCGGCGAGCTCCTCCAGGTGGGAGCCGCGAACGACGTTTTCGCCCAGCCGGTCAACCAGGAGGTGGCGCGCTTCGTGCGCCCGCCTCCTCCGAGGCCACAGCGGCTCACATGATGCACGGTTCAAGCTGTTTAAACCGTTTGAGCGGCTTGAACGATTCGAACTACTAGAACTGAAGCGATGTCTGAATCGCGTTTTACAGAGGGTTTTCGCTTTCTTAATGAAGGTCGCTATCCCGAGGCGATTTCGGCCTTCCAGGAGGCTCTCAAGGAGCAGCCGGACTCGCCCGAAGCCCACTATAACCTGGGCAACGCCTACATCGGGCTCAGAGATTATCCGGCGGCCCTGGCGGCCTACCAAGAAGCCAGCCGGCTTAAGCCCGGCCTCGTTCAAGCGCACACCAACCTGGGGTTTACCTACGCCAGACTGGGCCGGCACGAAGAGGCGGTAGCGGCCTATCGCGAGGCCATCCGCGCGCAACCTGATTTTGCCGAGGCTCACCTGCAGCTCGGCCTGGAGTACGTAGAGCGCGAGGAGTTCGAGAAGGCCATAGCTCCCTTACAGGCGGCGGTGCGCCACGATCCGCAGCGGGGCGAGGCCTACAGAGCGCTGGGGCATGCCTATCTCCGCTGCGCCGCCTATGCGGAGGCGGTGGAAACATTAGAGCATGCCATGAAGCTCCTTCCGGAAGATCCCGAGGCGCATTCCCATCTCGGCATGGCGCTCTACGAGCTGGGCCATTATGCCGCCGCCTGCGACCTGCTCAACTGCGTCGTGAGCCTTGAGCCCAAAAATCCGCAGGCCCATTTTAACCTCGCCCTGGCCTATCTGGCCTGGGGCAACAGCAAGAAGGCCGAAGATCTCTGCGATAAACTCCAAGCTCTCGACCCCGCGCTTGCCGTCGAGCTGCGCCGGGAAATCGACCGGAGTCATGGTTAGACATCCGCCTTATTGACCTAGCCCTGCCCGTGCGATATAGGGGCCAGCATGCCTGCAAGTTGGGGGCTTTTCCTCTGTAACTGCCGCAAG
>MGSR01000175.1 GCA_001798565.1 Deltaproteobacteria bacterium RIFCSPLOWO2_12_FULL_60_16 | reverse complement strand
GAGGGAGGATTTAGGTAGGTGAACGTCTCTCGCGTTTAGTTTCTTGAAAGGAATTCTCTTGCGCTTAAGAATCTTGATATGGTCCTGGCGGACGCCATAGATATTGCCCGCCAGACAAAAAACCGGCGTGCCGCTCTTCGCCAAAGCAAGGAAGCCGTTAGCGTCGTGTCTCTCAGGCAATTGAACGTAAATCATACGCGAAATCTCAATTATTAAAGATAGGTCACATAGCTCACCATGTCAAGCTGAAAGGTAAAACAGGGATAAGTCAAGTTGTGGTTTTATCTTTACCGCTTGTTGATTACTCAATCGGCCAGCGGGGCTCAATCTTATAAGGCAGTTTGGCCACGATCTTCGAGGCGGCCTCCTGGGCCTGGCTTAAGACCCTGTCCACGTTGATCGTGAGGATTTTCCTATTCTCCATCACGATCTTTCCATCGATGATCGAAGTCTCCACGTCCGCCCCCTCGCCGGAATAGACGAGATTCGGCACGATCGAGAAGTCGTGCATCGGGATCCAGTTGGAGCGCCGGGTCTCGACGATGATGACATCGGCCTTCTTGCCCTTTTCCAGGGAGCCGATCTCTTTTTCCCACTGCAGCGCCCTGGCGCCGTCGACCGTCGCCATCTCCAGCGCCTTTTCCGGCGGGATCAGATCGGGAATGAGGCGGATCTCCTTGTGGACGGTAGCGACCTCGTACATGGTGCGGAACATATCCAGGCTGTTGTTGGCCGCGCTGGAATCGCACCCCATCGCGACGGTGATGCCCATCTCCAGCATCTCGGGAAATTTGCCGATGACCGCGGCGCCATAGGCCCCGTGCAGTGTCGCGCCGGGGTTGTGGCAGATCTTCGTGTCGTGCTCCTTCAGCATCTTGACCTCTTCATCGGTCAACACCGCCATGTGCGTGAGCAGCCAGTTCGGCTGGAGCACGCCGATTTTGTTCATGTAGGCGATGGTGGTAAGGCCGGTCTTCTTTCGCACCCACTCGACCTGGTCCTTGTTGACCGCCGCGTGCATCTGGACGAGAACGCCGTCGCGCTCAGCCGCCTGCTTCACCCGGCGGTAGAGATCATCGGTGATATTGGGCTCGACCCTGAGGGCGTAAGAGGCGCGGATGCGGCCGTTCTCTTTACCATGCCAATCACGGATGAGTTTCTCCTCGGCCTTCATCGTGTCGTCGGTGTTGAGCTTGCCCAAAAGTCCATCCGGCAGGGGACGGTCCTGACTCCACTGATCCATCCCTGACCACGACACGATGCCGCGCATCCCGCTTTCGACGAAGGCGCGCGCCACGTTTTCCATCTTGTAGCCGCCCGGATCGGCGCCGGTCGTGGTTCCCGTCCGGATCATCTCGGCGCAGCAGAGCATGGCGCTCAAATAAGTGTACTCGTCGCTCTGGTTGAGGAGGACTTCGTAGGGATAAATCCGGTCATAGCACCAGGCGATCAGGTCTACATCATCGCCTAATCCGCGCGAGAGCATCTGCACGTTGTGGATATGCGCGTCCACCAGCCCGGGCATGATGATCCGGTCCCTGGCGTCGAAGACCTTGTCCGCCTGGAAGCTTTTCAGCGCGTCGCTTTTGCCGACCTCCACGATCCGGTCGTTTTCGATGGCCACGGCGCCGTTCTTGATGATGCGGCGGCGCGGGTCCATGGTAATGACGATGCCGTTCTTGATCAGAATCCGTCCCATGAGTCATCCTCCATCCTCCGGCGACTATCACACACAAAACTTTGCTGTCAAACGGTGTGGTTAGATAAGCTCCCTCCCGGAGCGCGCTCTCGGCTGCGGCCGATGGAGCAGTGCTTAAACCGAAGCTTCCGAGTCGGACGTCCGCAGCCTCACTCGCGCTCCCCTCGGTCGCTCCGTAGAGTGAGGGGACCTGCCTCTCGCGCCGAAGGCAATAGGGGCTGCGAGGGAGGCTGCTTCGTCCGCCCAAAGCAATAGGCCAGTGGGTTCTTTGAACCGTTCACGTTCGATGCTTTGGGCTTGCTCAGCAACCTCCCTCGCTCTTGGAGCGAACCGCCGGAGGTGGATCGAAAGATCGATGCATCAGACGTGGAGGTTCACGCGTATGAACGGTACAGCGTATCAGGAATCTATTGCATCGATCTTGAGAGACGCCTTCGGCGGTGAGTGCCGCTCCGGGACAGGCAGGCCCCCTAACAAGCTTCCGACCTGAGTTGACAGCGAACCTTCTTTGGGGTTAGCTATCTTTTTTGTGGTTTGAAGAGAGGAGAGGAACATGAAGAAACGGATTGCTGTGGTTTTCCTCGCGTTGTTATGCACGGCGCTATTCACGATGCCCATTGCCGCCAAGGATCGGCTGGCGACGGGCTATACGGCCGTCAGCGGCATCTTCGCCGGCCTTTGGGTAGCGCAAGAGGCCGGAATCTTCGGCAAATATGAGATTGATTCTCATCTGGTCTTGATCGGCTCGGCGTCGCTGATGGTCCAGGCGATGCTTGGAGGGGACATGTCCTTTGCCGGCGCCGGCGGCAACGCCGCGGTAGAAGCGACCTTGGCCGGAGGAGACTTCGTCATGGTGGGCTCGCTCGCCAAAGTGCCGGCCTTCTACATCATGGCCCTGCCCGATATCAAAACGATCGAGGATCTGCGCGGCAAACCGGTCGGCGTGACCCGCTTCGGCTCTTCCACGGACTTCACCATGCGTTACGTTTTGCGCAAGCACGGGCTGGAGCCCGGGCGCGACGTGACCATGATTCAAACCGGAGATCTCTTTGCCGCCGCCGCCGGCTTGAAGACTCGCTTGATCGTGGCCGCGCCATTCTCGAGTCCGGCTAACGTCCGGGCCCAGGAGGCGGGCGCGCGGGTTTTGGTCAACATGGGAACGGCCGGGATCTATTTTCCGCACGACGCGTGGATGGCGCGCCGGTCTTTTATCAACGCCAACGAGGACCTTGTCCGGCGCTTCCTGAGAGGTTACTCGGAGGGCGTCCATCGCATGCACAAGGATCCGGAGCTCGCCCGCCGCGCGATCCGGCGCTATGCCCGCGCCAAGGAGGCCAAGATCGTCGACGCGGTTTACCAGTATGCCTTGGATTACGTCGATAAAATTCCTTACAACACGCATGAAGGCATCCAGGAGGTGCTGAACCAGGTATCGGCGCGCAACCCGAAGGCCAAGGGCGCCGGTCCGGAGAGCTTCTACGACGACCGCTTCGTGAAAGAGCTCGAGGCATCGGGCTTCTATAAACAGCTGTGGGGGAAATAGCATGGCCCGGGTAGGCTTCGCTTTAGGCTACGGCAAGTTCACCAACGTCCGAGAGATCGCGAGTCTCATGCAGCAGGCGGAGGAGCGCGGCTACGAGATGGGCTTCTTTTCCGAGACCATCGAGCTGATGCGCGACTCGGTCACCGCGCTGGCGGCCATCGGGCTGGCGACCAAAAAGCTGATTCTGGGCTCGACCCAGATCGTGCGGCTGCGCGGCCCCGTGGTGATGGCCCAGACGCTCGCCAGCCTCGACGAGCTGAGCGGCGGCCGCATGACCCTGGCGCCGGGCGCCTGCACGAAGAGCCACGCGAAAGTTCACGTGCTCGCCGCCGAGCTCGGCGCCACTCCGGCCGAGGTGCTCAAAGAATATATCGAGTCGATGCGGCTCCTGCTCACCGGCGAGAAGGTCTCCTATCACGGCAAAGTCGTCAACTTCGATAACGTGGGGCTCGCCTGGAAGCCGGTGCGCACCTATATCCCGCTCTACGTCCCGGCGACGAGCAAGACGGGCTTGCGACTCGCTGGACAAATCGGTGATGGAGTGGTTCTCAATGCCGTCTGCTCGCCGGAGTACACGGCGAACGCGCTCAAGATTATCAGGGAAGCGGCTGAGGCGGCGGGCCGGGACTGGTCCAAGTTCGAGGTGGCGCAGCTCATCAATTGCTCGATCGAGGACAACCACAAGAAGGCGCTGGATGAGATGCGCTGGGAGGTGGCCACCAAGCTCGATCCCGTGCAGATCTCTTTTATCGCGGGTCCGAAGATGCGCGTGGGCGAGCCCTACATCAGGAAAGAAGATATCCCGATCTTCGAAAGGGCATACGCCAAGGGCGGCATGCAGGAGCTGATCCAGGCGATTCCCGACTCCTATGTGGAGGGGATGACGGCGAGCGGGACGCCCGATGAGGTCAGGACACGCGTCGAGCGCTACCGCGAGGCCGGCGTCAAGCTCCCGTTGCTTCGGCCGGCCGCGCAGCACCAAACTCAACGGTTGTTGGATTTGTTCACGCAGAAATAGGCGGCCGGCAATCAGCGGTCAGCACTCAGCAATTAGCTATGATAATTGTTAGGGGACAATGGGAAGGCTTGAGGCTGAAGGCTGATAGCTGACGGCTATTCGTATGTATCGAGTCGGCGTTGACATCGGCGGGACCTTTACCGATCTCCTGTTGGTAGGCGAGGAAGGCACCGCCGTCATCGGAAAAACGCTCACCACCCCGGGCGACCCGAGCCTCGCCGTAGAGACGGCGCTCAGCCAGGCGCTCGCCGAGGGCGGCGCCAAGCCGGGCGAGCACGGCACCCTGGTCCACGGCACCACGCTGGTGACCAACGCCCTGATCGAGCGCAAAGGGCCGCTGACCGCCCTGCTCACGACCGCCGGCTTCCGTGATGCGCTGGAAATCGGCCGCGAGCACCGCTACGAGCTCTACGATCTCAATCTGGAGCTTCCCAGGCCCCTGATCCCGCGCCACCTGCGCTTCGATGTGCCGGAGCGGATCGCGGCCGACGGAACTGTCCTGCGGCCTTTGGACGAGAGCTTCGTGCGCCGCCTGGCCCGGGAGTTGAGCGCCAAGGGGATCGGGGCGATCGGGATCTGCTATCTGAACAGCTTCCGCAATCCGGCGCATGAGCGGCGCACCGCCGAGATCATCGCCGAGATCGCTCCGAAGATCCGCGTCTCGCTCAGCTCGGAGGTGGTGGCCGAGATTCGCGAGTTTCAGCGCACCAGCACGACCGTGGCCAACGTCTACGTGCAGGAGCGGGTGGCCAACTATCTTGCGGGACTCCAGCAGCGTCTGGACCGGCTCGGTTTTGTCGGGAGCTTCTTCATCATGCTCTCGAGCGGCGGCATCGCCACCGCGGAGACCT
>MGSR01000174.1:475-6343 GCA_001798565.1 Deltaproteobacteria bacterium RIFCSPLOWO2_12_FULL_60_16 | reverse complement strand
CCCGAGGGAGCTATGGCATCGATCTTGAGAGCCGCCTTCGGCGGTGAGCGCCGCTCCAGGAACGGCGAGGCCCCTGGGAGAAATTGGATTTTGGATTCTAGATTTTAGATTTTGGATTGGCAAAAGCCAGGATCTTTTCGATCTCTTTGCCTACTCTTTCCGCTTCCCCCGGCGTCGCATGCTTTTCGAATAGAGGAAATAGCTCGCGCTCCTCGCGCCGGATATGGCGCTCGAGCAGATCGCCCAACTCAAAAAGGAGCCTGCCTAAGCCATCCGCCCCGTCGAGTCGCGCCAGGCCCTCTCGAAGGGCCGCGTGATCCTTGAGCAGATCTTCAATCAGCGCCTCGCTCTGCGGGATACGGGAGCGCATGAAGGGAAACAGGATCTCTTCTTCCGCCTGGAAGTGCGGTTTGAGATTGCGGGAAAAAAATTCTTCGAGCTCTCCAGCCCTCTCCTTCAATCCCTGGATTCCCATCGGCCTTATTTGTCCCAGGGCCTGCTTGCGGCAGCGCAGGGCCAAAGCCAGCCCGTGGTGGTGGTCGTGGGAAAGCGGAATGAGGCTCGCGTCGCGCATAAACCAAGAGAGCGGACCTGGAAATAATGCTGTCTTTACATTATGTTTACATTGAACAGGTCGCGTGTTACAAGCCTGAAGAGGCTGCGGGATCCCCGGCCCATTCACCTAGATGCCGAAGGAGAAAAAAATGAAAAGACTCCTATTCGTCCTGGTCTCATCGCTCCAGCTATTGTCGGCGGGGAGCCTTCCTGCGGCCGCAGCGGGGGAGCCTGCCGCAAAACTCCTCCTCGCCCACGGAGCGATCAGCAACAATGTCACTCCTCTTTGGGTCGCGAAAGATCACGGGTTGTTTCGAAAGTACGGGCTGGATGTCGATCTGGTCTTCATCATCGCGGGCAGGGCCGCTCAGGCCATGCTTGCCGGCCAGGTGAGCGTCGGACTGATCGGCGCCACGCATGTCACCAACGCGGTTACGGGCGGAGGGGACCTGACCATGATCCTCGGTCTGGAGAACAGCCTCGACTACCTCCTCATTTCCCGCCCTTCCGTCAGGAGCGGCGAGCAGCTGAAGGGCAAAAAGCTGGCTATCGGCACTCCCTCCGGCTCGGCGTCGCTGGCCACTTACGTGGCCCTGGACTATCTCGGGCTCAATCCGCGGCGGGACAACATTGTCCTGCTGGGCATAGGGGGAGTTCCGGAGCGTATGGCCGCTCTGCGCGCGGGAACCGTCGAGGCCACGAGCCTGTCTCCGGAGCTGGGCCAGGTGGTCACCAGCGAGGGCTACCACGTCCTCGTGGATACCGGCAAGGAAAATCTGCCCTTCCAGTCCTCGGGCCTGGTGATCTCGCGCAAGCTCATGAGAACAAACCCGGCTCTGGTGGAAAATGTTTCGAAGGCGATCATCGAAGGCGTGGCCTACATCCATAACCCCGCCAACAAGAAGTCCGTGGAGCAGGTCATCGCCAAATACCTGAGGCTGGACAAGCCCGACCGGGTGGCCAAGGCCTACCACGATCTCGCGACAAAACTGCCGCGCAAGCCCTGCCCTACTCTTGAGGGCGTGGCCTCCGTGCTCAAGCTGATGGCCCAGCACGGGCTGAACCCCAAGGCGGTGCAGCTAAAGCCGGAAGAGGTCGCCGACATGAGCCTGTGCAGAAAACTGGACGAGAGCGGCTTCATCGACCGGCTCTACCAGGGATGGTGATGGAACCGGTCAGACCACGCCTGACTCTCTGAGCCGCGCCACCGCCGTTCCATCGTATCCGAGCGCGCCCAGTATCTCCTCCGTGTGCTCGCCCAAGGCCGGCGGCGGAATCGTCGTCCGCGGAGGAGTCCGGCTGAGATCGACGCCGCTCCCCACCAGCCGGATTTTTCCCATGCGCGGATGCTCGACCTCGCTCGGGAAGCCGTACCCCCGCACCTGCGGGTCCTTGAACACTTCTTCCAAGGTATTCAGCGGAGCGCACGGGACATCGCGCTCCTGCATGCGCCGGAGCCAATCCTCGCGCCGGCCGCCGCTGAAGGCCGATTGCAGCACCTCGCATAGCGCGTCGTAGTTCTCGAAGCGCCCCTTGCGGTCGCGAAAGCGGGGGTCGTCCGCCAGTTCCGTCTTGCCGACAGCCCCCACAAGGCCGCGCCAGAACTTCTCCGGGGACGACAGATGGATCACGAACGGGAGGTTATCGCGATCGACAAAGGCGAACACGCCCGCGGTCCGGGTCCGGTAGGCGCGGCGCGGCACCACTCCGGTCTCGAAATAGCGCGCCGCATTCTCGCTGACAAAGGAGACGGAGGCGCGCAGGAGCGAAGTTTCGACTCTCTGGCCTTCGCCGGCAACCAGCCGATGCACCAGGGCGGCGAGAATTCCGTAGCAGGCGTAGATCCCGGTGAGATGATCCGAGAAAGAAATTCCCATTCCCTGGGGTTTTCCCGGGTCGGTGAGCAGACTCAAGAGCCCGCTCATGGCCTGGCCGATGGTGTCGTACCCGGGCAGGTCGCGGTAAGGACCCGTCTGCCCGAAGCCGGAGATCGAACAGTAGATGACTTTGGGATTCAAGGCCCGGACCGCATCGTAGCCCAGGCCCCTCTTTTCCAGCGTTCCCGGACGGAAATTCTCGATCACGACATCCGCGCCGGCGGCGAGCTTGAGAAAGATGTCGCGCCCTTCGTCGCGGCGGATATCCAGGGTGAGGCTCTTTTTGTTGCAATTCAGGCTGCAAAAAGTCGCCGAGTAGAGCCGGTCTCCCCAGCCCCGAAACGGATCTCCCTGCCCCGGCTGCTCGACCTTGACCACCTCCGCGCCCATGTCAGCCAGCAGCAGCGAGGCAAACGGTCCGGTCACATAACTGGCAAGCTCGACGACGCGAATTCCCTGCAGGGCGCCATTCGTCATTGCTCTTTACTCCCCTACTGCTCTACCTAACTTTGCCGGGGACAAAAATCAAGGGGACGCCCTGCGAGGACTGAGACCTCAAATTGGAAATTGCAGCTCTCAAATCTGAGATATAAAATTTGAGAATTCCAGGGAAGCGAGGCCTAATGGATCGAATAGGGCAGCTCAAAAATGAAGGTGGAGCCTCGACCGGGCTCGCTTTCAACCTTGATATCGCCCCGCATCATTTCCAGGTATCTCTTGACGATATTGAGACCCAGGCCCACGCCGCTGTAGGCACCCGTGTGCGCCTCTTTGAGCTGGTGAAACTGCTCGAAGATCCTATCGATCTCCTCGGCTGGGATGCCCATCCCGGTGTCCGCCACGCTGAACTCAACCCGCCCCTTCGGATTCAGGTCCCGCACCCGCACTTCGATTTTGCCTTGGAGGGTGAATTTGAAGGCGTTGCCGATCAAGTTCTGCAGGATCTCCTCGAGCTTCAGCGAGTCGGTGGTCAGAGGCGGGAGATTCTTCTCTATCTCCCATGCCACCTTCAGACGGCCGTTGCGGTTGAGCTGCTCCACATAGCTCTGGGCATGGGTGATGACCTCATCGACACGAAAGGTGGAGATATTCAGACCGACCTTGCTCGCCTCCACCTTCGTGAGGGTCAATACGTCATTGATGAGCTTGAGGAGCGTCTCGGAATAATGCAGGATCTTGTCCAGCGCGCTCTTTTGCTTGGGGGCGATATCGCCGAAGGTCCCGTCCTTGACCAAGTCGGCGTTGCCGATGATCACGTTCAGGGGAGTCCGCAACTCGTGCGACATCGCGGCCAGAAAATCCGCCTTCGCCCGGTTGGCCTCGATCAGCTCCACATTGGCCCTTTCGAGCTCCAGAGATTTGTCTCTTGTCTCGTAGAAGAGGCGCGCGTTTTCCACGGCGACACCGATCTGCCCGGTCATAGATTCTATCAATTGGACCTCTTCCGGCCCGAGGCGCCGCGTTGCCGTGCTGTTGCAGATGATCGCCCCCGCCGACCCGAGCTTGGTCTTGATCGGAAAGGCCGCCAGGAACCGAAAGCCCGTTCCTTTGGTATTCTTTGTAGCGCTCAATGCCTGGTATTGCGGATCGGTTTGGACATCCTCGAACATCATAGGGATACCTTTGTCCGCCACCCTGCCGATGACGCCCTCCCCCCGCCGGAAGCTGCGGACCTTGGAGAGGTCGTCCCGGCCAGGAGGATAAGACGCCTTGACGCGCAGCTCGTCCCGTTCATTGAAAAGGTATATTCTCATCGTATCGAAATGAAAAATCTCCGTCATCTTCTCGATCACTTCCTGCAACACCCGGTCGAGATCCAGGGACTGGCTAACGGTGTAACTCACGGTGTAAAGGGCTGCCAGCCTCCGAGCGCCCTGCACGGTTTCCTCGAACATTCGGGCCTTGTCCACTCCCACGCCGATCTCGTTGGCGATGGAGGCTATCAACTCGAGCTCCTCCGGCGAAACGCGGCGCGCCGAATAACTGGCCACGTTCAAGACCCCCAGAGTCCTCTCCTTCGACCTGACCGGGACATTGCACAGCGTTCGGAAGCCGATGGATTGAGCCCTGCGGCCCCCGCTAATCCGGAGATAGGCAGGGTCTGTCTGGATATCCTCGTAGAGCAACGGTAGCCCGCTGGCGATCACCTTTCCCATGCTCCCCTTGCCGAGCTCCCGGCGGTAGATGGATTGCACCACTTCGTCGCTTAAGCCCTTGGAAGCCCTGAGATGCAGCTCTTGACCGGAAGGATCCAGCACGTATATCCACGCGGCATCAAAGCCCAGCAAATCGCAAACCTTTTCTACGCTTTCTTTTAAGACGACGTCGGGTTCCAGGGAGCGGTTCACGGCGGCGGAAATCGTGCTCAGCACGGCAAGCTGCTGGGAGCGCGCCCTTAACTCTTCGAACAACCTGCTGTTCTCGAGAGCGACACCGATCTCATTGGCTATGGAGCTGAACAGGGCGACATCTTTCGCTGAGAACTCGCGGGCATTGCGGCTGAGGAAGTTGATCACTCCAACAACCCTTTCCTTAGCCTTCAAGGGAATAACAATCAACCCGCGGAAACCGGCCCGCTGGGCCGCCTTGCCCCTGGCGATCTCGGCGTATAGGGGATCGGTCTGGATGTCCCCGAATACAAGCGGCTCGCCGGTTTCCGCCGCGTGGCCGTTGATCCCCTCCCCGATGATATCCGTTGCCGTCTGCGCGGCGAACTCCTGGGTGATCCCCTGGTGGGCCCTTAGCCTCAGTTGCCTGCTCCCGCCGTCGACCAAATAGACCCGGGCAGCGTCGAAATAGGTCACCTCCAGAACCTTTTGGCATACTTCGCCGAGAACCGAATCGATATCCAGAGACTGGTTGACGGCCGCGGTGACATCATAAAGCACCGAGAGCTCCTTGGCCCTGGCAACGGTCTCTTCGAAGAGAGTCGTGTTTTCCACGGCGACACCGATCTGATCCGCCATCGATGTCAACAACCTCACTTCATCCGCCGTCAGCTTTCGAGGTTTTTGACCTATGAAGACGATAGTTCCACCGGTCCTCCCCCTCGCCTTGATGGGAAACACCGCAAAAAAACTGAACCCAGCGCTTTGGGTGGCCTTGCTATGAGACAGCGCCTTATAGCGAGGATCGTTCAAGGCATCCTCGAAGATCAGCGGCTCCCCGGTCTTGGCCACCGTGCCGACAACCCCTTGACCGAGTTTGAAGGTGCGGACCTGCGCCCAAAACTCCGGGTGGACCTCGAACGAGGCGCGCAGATTAAGCTGCTCGGTTTGAGGATCTAGCAGCAATATCCTGGTCGCATCAAAACGAAAAACCTCGGTGATCTTCTTAATCACCTCTTTGAGGATCGTGTCGAGTTCCAGCGATTGGTTGACCGCGGCGGTCACATCGTAGAGGGCCGACAGCTCTCCGGTGCGCTGCGCCACCTTTT
>MGSR01000174.1:0-315 GCA_001798565.1 Deltaproteobacteria bacterium RIFCSPLOWO2_12_FULL_60_16 | reverse complement strand
GATCCGGTTGCTGACCCATACGATGACGAGCGCTCCAAGCAGCATCCCCATGCCAAAGAGAAACAGCGCGTAGCGCTCCGCCCGGCGGATGTCCGCCAAGGCCAGATCGACGGACTCCTCCACGACGACCGCCCACCCTAATCCCTCGACCGGCGCGAAGGTGCTCAAGACCCGCTGGCCCGTAATTCCCTCGTCTTCACCGCCGGGAGAGGGATCACTCCCGCCAGGACTACGGAGAAATTCTTGAATTTGCAGGAGAGCACCCAGGTTGGTCCGCTTGAGCACCAGCGAAGGGTCGCGATGGGCAATCAGGTT
>MGSR01000173.1:7158-12146 GCA_001798565.1 Deltaproteobacteria bacterium RIFCSPLOWO2_12_FULL_60_16 | reverse complement strand
AGCACCAGTCGTGCAGGTTCAAAGAAACCATCGCTCTATTGCTTTCGGCGCGCGAGACGAGTCCCCGAGCGATCCCTTTTTGACCAGCCCGTAAACGGAGTTTTTCAACACTCTGTTCAGATTGTATGTCTCCTATCCCAGCTCGCGAAGGCCGCCTGGCAAAAAAAGTGGCCCTGATCACAGGGGGAACGTCGGGTATCGGAAGGGCGACGGCCCTTGCCTTTGCCGGGGCCGGCGCCAGTGTTGTCATCGGTGATGTCCGGGAAAGGCCCGTCGGCGACGGCAGACCCACAGGGGAAGTGATCCGCGAGGCCGGCGGGCGGGCCCTGTTTGTCGAAGCGGACGTCGCGGAAAAGGCACAAGTGGAGGGGCTGGTAGGGAAAACAGTCCGCGAGTACGGCCGGATAGATATTTTGGTGAACAATGCCGGCATCGGACATGTCAGCTCCGTGGAGCATACGCCCGAACGGGTTCTCAAAAAGCTGGTGGAGGTCAACTTCTACGGCGTCGTCTACGGCTCTCAGGCGGTGCTGCCGGCGATGCGGGCCCAGGGAGACGGGCATATCATCAATATCTCCTCGGGCGCGGCAATGATGGGACTCGCTTACGCGAGCATCTATGCGGCGACCAAGGCTGCGGTGATGCGCTTTTCGGAAGCCCTCCGGTATGAGCTCGAGGGCTCCAATATCTTTATCAGCGTTATCTACCCCGACTTTACCGCGACCGACCTTGCGCTGGAGGTTACCCCCGGTGGCGGCATGGAGACCCGCACCGTGCGTTCGCTGAACCCTGCGGGCCTGGCGAAATACGGGGAGCCAACCGTCCGGCTGGGGTCGCCGGCGAAAGTCGCTCAGTCCGTCCTCGAGTGCGTCCTCCGACCGCGCAGGGAACTCTATCTTTCGCCTCGCCTCCGCTTCCACGGCCTGTTGCGCTCTCTCTTTCCCGCCGGGGTAGAACGCGAGGCTCGCCGGCTCAAGATCTCTTTCGAGCAGTTTCTTGCAAAAGTCTCAGGGGAAGGGCTGCGCCAGCCCGACGGACCGGTTCGTTAGGACCGATCACAGGATTGCCGATTCATGTCTGGCACTGCGGGGCGCACCTATCTCTCGGCTGTCATCCCTCTGTACAATGAGGCGATTACAGTGGAGAGGCTTCACGAGAGGCTTTCCGGCACGCTCGAATCCCTAGGCAAATCCTACGAGGTGATTTATGTGGATGACGGCAGCACGGATGGAACCACGGAAATCCTCCAAGCCTTGCACAAGAAGGATCACAAGGTCAAAGTAATTGTTTTCAACCGCAATTACGGGCAGCACGCCGCCGTGGTGGCCGGTTTCGAGCGGGCAGCAGGCGAGGTGATAGTCACTCTGGACGGGGACCTGCAAAACCCTCCGGAGGAGATCCCCAGGCTGCTGGCGAAAATCGAAGAGGGCTACGACGTGGTCGGTGGCTGGAGAATGGGACGGCAGGACTCCATAGTCCGCCGCGCGCTTTCCTATATGATCAATCAGGTAACCTCCTTGATAGTCGGGGTTAAGATGAAGGATTACGGCTGCATGCTGCGCGCCTACCGGCGCGAGGTGGCGGAGCGCATCTGTCAGTGCCAGGAGATATCGAGCTTTATTCCAGTCCTGGCCAATTTCTTCGCCGGGTCCGTGGCTGAGATACCGGTTGGCCACTCTCCCCGGAGTTCCGGCCGCTCGAGGTATACCCCGTTCCGTCTGCTGCGGCTGAATTTTGATCTGCTGACCGGCTTTTCCCTTCTGCCAATCCAAGTGGTAAGCTTCGCCGGGATCCTGATCTCCTTTCTGGGGCTGGGCTTTGCTGTGTTTCTGGGGATCCGGCGCTTTTTCGTGGGTCCGGAAGTTGAGGGCGTCTTTACTCTCTTTGCCATTCTGTTCTTTTTCGTCGGACTGCAGATTCTCGCCCTGGGGCTTATCGGTGAGTATATCGGGAGGATTTACATGGAGGTGCGCCGCCGCCCCCGCTACGTGGTCAGGGAAATTCTGGAATAATGGATCCCTTCAAGGTAGCCGTTTTTGGCTATCACAGCGTCGGTTGCGAGTGCCTCAAGGTGCTTCTGGACGCGGGGGACGAAGTCGTCGCCGTGGTCACGCACGAGGATGACCCCAACGAAGAGATCTGGTTTCCGTCCGTGGCCGGGCTTGCGCGAGAGCGCCGCCTTCCCGTCCACACGCCGTCCAACCCGAATACGGCCGCCTTCGTCGATTTGATCAGGGGCCTGGCTCCCGATCTTATCTTCTCCTTTTACTACCGCCGCATCCTCTCCCGCGACCTGCTAGAGATTCCGCGCCTCGGAGGCATCAACCTTCATGGCTCCTTGCTGCCCAAGTACCGCGGCCGCAGTCCTGTCAATTGGGTTCTGGTTAACGGAGAGAGGGAAACGGGCGTGACCCTTCACTACATGGTGGAAAGGGCCGACGCCGGGGATATCATCGCGCAGCGGCGCGTTCCCATTGATTTACAGGACACCGCGCTGAGCCTCTTCCGGAAGATAACCGCCGCTGCGGCTGGGCTCCTCGGGGAGACGCTCCCCCTGATCAAGAGCGGGACCGCGCCAAGGATTTCCCAGGACTCCAGCCAGGCAACGGAGTTTGGCGGCAGGCATCCCGAGGATGGGAAGATCGCCTGGGAAGCGCCCGCCTTATCCATTTATAATCTCATCCGGGCCGTCACCCATCCTTATCCGGGCGCCTTTACGTTTTACCACGGAAGAAAGCTCTACATTTGGACCGCAGCCTTAGACGGCGCGCGAATTTCTGCCGGGGCGCGCCGGACCCCTGGCACGATCGAGGCCGTAGAAAAAGGGAAGGGCATGATCGTCTCGACCAGTGACGGGGCGCTGGTGGTGACTCGCGTCCAGTTCGAGGGGGAAGAGGAAATTCCGGGGGACGTTGCGTTGGGGCGCTGCCGGCTTTCCATAGGGTCGCGGCTAGAGAGTTGAGGGGGGGACCTTGAAGGTACTGATTACGGGTGGGGCGGGTTTCATCGGATCTCATCTCGCGGACGCGTTTTTGGCCCGCGCGGATGAGGTAACCATTCTCGATGTCGCGTCGGATCTCAAGGTCCGCCATCATCTGGACGATCCGCGGTTCCGCTACGTGCGCGATTCCATCATGAATCGCGAGATCGTGGAGGGGCTCGTTTCGTGGTGCGACATCGTTTATCATTTGGCGGCGGTCGTGGGCGTCGAGCACTATGTGGGCGATCCCTACCAGGTTCTCAACGTCAACGTTAACGGAACGCAGGCGGTTTTAAATGTCGCGTTCAAAGCCGGCAAAAAAGTCATTTTCAGCTCTTCGTCGGAGGTTTATGGAAGGAGCTTGAGCGTCCCTTTCAAGGAGGAGGGAGACCGAGTCTTAGGCTCCACCCGGATCGACCGTTGGTGTTATTCCACCTCCAAGGCTGTGGGCGAGCACTTTTGCTTCGCCTTTCACAAGCTTGGCCTCCCTGTCGTGGTGCTCCGCTACTTTAACGTCTATGGCCCCCGCCTGGACCGGATAGATGTCGGCAGGGTGATCAGTATTTTTCTCGGCCAGCTCATGCGCGGCACGCCCGTGACGGTGATCGGCGACGGCCGGCAGACTCGTTGCTTTACCTATGCGGAAGATGCGGTTCGCGCAACCGTGGCGGCCGGGGTTGCGGATGAGGCTGTCGGGAAGATCATCAACATCGGCACGGATACGGAAGTCAGCATTCATTCCCTGGCCGAGCTGATGATCCGTCTCTGGGGATCCCGTTCCCGGATTGCCTTTGTTCCTCAGGAATCGGTTTACGGCCACAGCTATGAAGACATTCCCCGCAGGGTGCCGGATTTGCAGCTCATGAAGAGGATTCTTCGCGTAACGCCTCAGGTCCCGCTCGAGGAAGGGTTGAGGCGAACCATCGAGTGGTTCCGGGGGCAGGGCGTAGAGGATTGAGGGGCCGGGACGGCCGCAAGAATCCCCAGGCGCGACGGTGATGCCATGCAGCTTGCTATCAGGATCGACGTGGACACGAAGATAGGGCTGCGCGAGGGGGTGCCGAGGCTGCTGGAGCTGTTCAGCCGCCACTCCGTGCGCGGGAGTTTTTTCGTGAGCTTTGGTCCCGACAATTCGGGAAAGGCCCTGCGGCGCTTGAGACAGCCCGGGTTTCTCCGCAAGATGTGGCGCACGAATCCTTTTCGGCTTTATGGCGTGAGAACGCTTCTTTCCGGGACGCTGCTCCCTTCGGCGCCGATAGGAGAGGGAGCGCCGGATATTCTCAAGGCTGTGGTAGGGGAAGGGCACGAGCTTGGCATTCACGGCTATGACCATGTGCGCTGGCAGGATTGCCTCGAGGAGCTGGGGGAGGAGGGCATTGCGTCCGAGCTGGGCCGGAGCGTTTCCGCCTATGAGCGTTTGCTGGGGACGCGCCCGGTAAGCTCTGCGGCCCCCGGCTGGCGCTGCACTCCTTGCAGCCTGGAGGTCCAAGAGGGCTTCCGGTTTCTGTACGCGAGCGACGTGCGGGGCACCGGGCCGTTTTTCCCGGTGCATGACGGCCGGATTTTTGCGACTCTCCAGATTCCAACCACCCTGCCGACCGTGGATGAGCTTCTGGGGATAGAGCAGGATGTAAACGGGTTCCTCCTGGGTTCCTTGGCCGGAGGGTTGAATGTTCATACCATCCATGCGGAGGTTGAAGGGCGGGCCTTTCTCTCGTCTTTCGAAAAATTTCTGGTCGCAGTTCGCAGGCGGGATATAGAAATGGTTACCCTCCGCGCGGTCGCGGAGCAGACGTTTGAGAAGGGCGTGGACGATGTTCCCCGCCTTCCCATAACCAGAGGCACAATGCCCGGCAGAAGCGGGTGGATTGCCTGCCAGGGGAGATCATGACAGCAAAACCACTGCCGGCCTGGCGAAAGGAATTTCTGCCTCTTGCCCGCCCCACTTTAGGGGAAGAAGAGATCCAGGAAGTCGTAGAGACGCTCCGCTCAGGGTGGCTCACGACCG
>MGSR01000173.1:6718-7113 GCA_001798565.1 Deltaproteobacteria bacterium RIFCSPLOWO2_12_FULL_60_16 | reverse complement strand
GGATCCAGGAGGCCGTCGCTGTCTCTTCGGGAACCGCGGGGCTCCATCTAGCGCTGCTGGCGGCGGGGGTGGGCGCGGGTGACGAGGTGATCACCACCAGTATGAGCTTTGCCGCAACCGCCAACGCCATCGTGCTGTGCGGGGCAAGGCCGATTTTTGCGGACTGCGACCCTGACACGCTGAACATCGACCTGCGTGGCGTCGAGGCCGGGATCACGGAAAAGACCAAGGCCATCGTGCCTGTGCACTTTGCCGGCCAGCCCTGCGCCATGGATGAGCTCATGGAGATTGCCCGAAGACGCGCCGTCCCCCTGATCGAAGACGCGGCTCATGCGTTGGGGACCGAATATAAGGGGCGCAAGATCGGCGCGCTCGGGGACATGGCTGTCTTCAGC
>MGSR01000173.1:5010-6600 GCA_001798565.1 Deltaproteobacteria bacterium RIFCSPLOWO2_12_FULL_60_16 | reverse complement strand
AGCGGCACGCCGGAGGGGGATCGGCACAATATTCCATCCAGCTTCCCGGGTTCAAATACACGATGATGGATATCCAGGCCGCGATCGGCATCCATCAGATGGATAAGGTGGATCGGTTCGTGGAGCGTAGGGCCGAGCTGGCCGGCCTCTATTGCCGGGCCTTTAAGGAGATCAAGGGCGCCAGGCCTTTGGGTTTGGTGCCGTACCGTCACCGCCACGCCTGGCACATCTTTGTTGTTCAGTTGGAGCTGGAAAAATTGACCATAGACCGGGACCGCTTTCTCGATCTTCTCAAGGAGCGTAACATCGGTTCCGGCATCCACTTCCCGGCGCTCCACCTGCAGCCCTATTACCAGGAGCGGTGGGGCTATCGTCCGGATGACTTCCCGAACGCCAAGCGGGCGTCAGAGCGGATTGTCTCCCTGCCCCTGTTTCCAAGCATGAGCGAGCAAGATGCGCAGGACGTGGTGTGGGCGGTGGGAGAAATCCTGGCAGGGCACCTGAGGTGACTCTTCGTCTCGAGAAGACAGCATGACGACGAACAAAGAAACACTCCTGCATGCCATTGAAGAGAGAAAGGCCAAGGTTTGCGTTCTCGGACTCGGCTACGTAGGCCTGCCGTTAGCAGCGAGATTCACCGAAGCCGGCTATCCGGTTGTTGGTATCGACGTGGATAAGGAGAAGATCGAGAAGATCCAAAAAGGCCTGTCCTATGTCCCCGGCGTCTCTCTCACCTCATCCAGTCTTCGCCCTCTTCGCGCCTCGACCGATACCTCGCTGCTGCGGGAGGCCGATGTGTCGATCATCTGTGTTCCAACGCCGTTGAGCAAGACCAGAGACCCGGATCTCTCCCTGGTTCTGGAGGCAGGCCGGACCATAGCTCAGCATCTCCATCCCGGCCAACTAGTCGTTTTGGAAAGCACCACCTACCCGGGAACGACGAGGGAGCTATTGCTCCCGTTGTTCGAGGAGAAAGGGCTGGGAGTGGGGAAGGATTTCTATCTCGCCTACTCTCCGGAGCGAATCGACCCGGGGAACGAGTCGTTCAACCTGGTCAATACGCCGAAGGTCGTTGCCGGGATCACTCCCTCCTGCTCCGAGGCGGTTCAAAAACTGTACAGTCAGATTGTCACTCAAGTCGTCACGGTGAGCAGCACGGACACGGCAGAGATGGTTAAGCTCCTGGAGAACACCTTTCGCAGCATCAACATTGCCCTGGTCAACGAGTTCGCGATCATGTGCCATCGTTTGGGACTGAATGTCTGGGAGGTTATTGCCGCTGCGGCCTCCAAGCCGTTCGGTTTTATGCCTTTCTACCCCGGCCCCGGGTTGGGAGGCCACTGCATTCCGGTGGATCCCCATTACCTTTCCTGGAAGCTGAAACTGCTGGCGTATAAGGCGCGGCTGATCGAGCTGGCTGATGAGATCAATCGGGAGATGCCCAGATTTGTGGTCGAGAAGATAGTCGAGGCGCTCAATCGCGCGAAAAAAAGCGTCAAGGGCTCCAGGATCCTCATACTGGGGGTGGCTTATAAGAAAGATTCGGACGACGTTCGGGAATCCCCGGCGCTGGATGTGATGAAGCTCTTG
>MGSR01000173.1:0-4833 GCA_001798565.1 Deltaproteobacteria bacterium RIFCSPLOWO2_12_FULL_60_16 | reverse complement strand
TTGATCATCGACGCCCGCAACCTTACCCATGGGATTGAGTCCGAGAAGATAGTGAGGCTGTAGAGTTGCGAGCAACCGCTTCGACTTGACATAGCGTCTTTTGCCCTGATAAAGGCCTTCTGGTGTAAAACATACCAGAAGGCCTTTTTTTTGGCCGCGGGAGGGAACATGGACCTTCTAACCTGGCAGCGCAGAGGGTTGTTAGTGGTCGTGGGATTCCTTGCCTTTCTCGTAGTGGCGGGCACCCTGGTTTCCTCCTCACAGTGGATTCAGCAGCCCTTCCCGGGGTTTTTCCTCTACGGCAATTTGACTGTAGCCCCCGACTTCCTGCCCGACTGGAGCGGGAACCGCGAGGGTATAAGGTTTTTGGACCGCGTGGTCGCCGTTAACGGGCAAAGGATTACGGACTCCAGAGCCCTGTACGACCTCGTGCGACAGAGCCCCTTGCGATCTCCATTCCGCTATGTCGTCGAAAGGGGCGGCCAGGGGCTCGAGCTTACCATTCCGTCCGGACGATTCTCATTCCATGACTGGTTATTGAGTTATGGCATGTACCTGCTTGCGGGCGTGGGGTTTCTCGCCATAGGTTTTACACCATTCTATTTGGGCTCTCCGTCTCCCGCGGCTGCGCCTCTGTTTATCATGGTAAGCGCCATTTTCTTTTGGTTCAGCGCTACTTTTGATTTTGTCACTACCCAGTGGTTGCCGAAAGAGGCGCGTATCTTCGCCTTCACGCTGACTCCGAGCGCCGGTATTCATCTAGGTTTGCTGCTGACCAGGGGGCGCCGGCGCCGCAGGGGATATCTGCCATACCTGATCCTGGTTTACGCTATCTCCTTTGGCCTGGGGCTCGCGTATAGCGTCACCTTTTACGGGAGGCCCGAGGCCTGGCACTGGGTTCTCCGGTTGGGCTACGGCTACAGTTGCGTGGCGGCCGTTGTCTTCCTCGGCCTGCTTTGGGCGGAGCTGCGAAGGCCGGCCTCGGATCTGGAAAGCCGGCGTTTGCGGGTGATTTCCTTCGGCGCGTTGCTGGGTTTTTTTATCCCGACCTTCGGCACTGTCCTGGCAAGTTTTTTTTCATGGGAGATCCCCTATAATCTCCTGCTGATCCCTGCGGTCTTTTTCCCCCTCTCGGTGGCCTACGCGTTGCTCAAGTATAGCCTCTTCGACCTTGACCTGGTGCTGAAGGTGGGGCTCAGCCGGGGCGCGCTGACCGGCGCGTTGCTGTTGATATACGTTCTCCTGGTGGCGCTGATCGCGCCGCTGGTAGGAATATACGGGCAAGATCCGCTCGTTCCAGTGTTTTTCTCGGTCCTGGTCGTGATCCTGTTCAATCCCTTGCTTCGGGGGATTGAAGCGGCCGTGGACCGCTATCTCTTCCGCAGAGAATATGACCCGATGCAGCTGCAAACCGAGGCGGGCGCCCTGGTAAAGACCCTGTCCAGGCCGCGCGCGCTCGCGGAGAAGGTCGTCAAGCTGATCGCGGAGCGAGTGAACATCGACGCCGTGCTGCTGTTGTTCCGTGTCGGGGACGGCGGCAGGCCGCTGGCGGTAGCCGTGGATAGACAAGACGCCAGCGACGAGGACGTTCTTGCCCGCCTTTGTCTGCTGTGGGGGCGTCACTTCGGGACGAGTAAAAAAGGGGTCTCCAGGGACGAGGCGGAAACAGATCCCGTCTGCCGGGGAGTCCGAGCGGAGCTGTTGGAAGTGTTTGAGAGGTTGAAGGCAGAGCTGCTGATCTCATTGACCTTTGAGGAAGAGGTTGTCGGCTTCGTGGCCCTGGGCACGAAGCGATCCGGGAGAGGATACAGCGCTGACGATTTCAAGCTGCTCTGCCTCCTGGCGGACCAGCTCGCCCTGGCGCTGCAGAACGGCGCGCTGTTCGAGGAATCGGAAAGGACCAAGGAGCAGTACCAGCTCCTGTACGATGAATCTCAAACTCTGAACAAAAGGCTGATCGAGGTGGATCGACAAAAGAAGCAATTCGTCGCCAACATCTCCCACGAGCTGCGCACGCCGATCAGCACCATCCTCGGATACAGCGAGGTGCTCTTGGATGCCAGCTTCGGCGGTGATGCGCGCGCGGTGCTGGAAAGGGTGGTGACCAACGGGCAGGAGTTGTCGCAACTCATGGACAGCCTGTTGGATTTCTCCAGGGTAGAAACCGGGAGCACGACGGTAGATGTGCAGCAGGTAAATATCCGGGAGATGCTGCACTCCCTCGAGATCATGGCGACCAGGCTCATCAAGGGACGGCCGATCCGTATCCGGATTGAAATCGAGCCGTTGGTGGAGGTGATCGAGACGGACCCCAAGAAACTGCAGCAGATTCTGATGCAGCTCTTAACCAACGCCGTCAAGTTTACGGAAAGGGGCGAGATCGCTTTGGAGATGAAGTCGTGCTCGGACCCGGAACAGGCCTTTGTCGAAATTTCCGTGTCGGATACGGGGATCGGGATCAGTAAGCAGGACCAGGAGGTGATTTTCGAAGAGTTCCGGCAGCTCGACGGCTCCTCCACGCGACAGTACGGTGGAACGGGACTGGGACTCGGATTGTGCAAGAAGCTGGTGCAGTCCTTGGGGGGAAGGATCGAGGTCGAGAGCGAGATCGGTCAGGGAAGCGTATTTAACCTGGTGCTGCCTGCGCGCAGGCCGGAGTTGGCGATCGCCGGTGACCTCCGGGCGATTTGACGCGGAGTTTCGAGCGCCGTTAATTTGACCGGCGTCCTATTCGTGATACAATCGCCGCATTTCGTCGAGGGGAGCATCGGAATTCAATGGCTGCGCGGGGAGCGATGGCGCCAAAAAGTTACTGGGAGGGTCGCAACGTATTGGTTACCGGAGCGAACGGCTTTCTGGGCTCTTGGGTGAGCCAGCGGCTGGTCGAAGAGGGGGCGAATGTCATCTGCTTTATCCGTGATACGCTTCCGAGATCGTTCTTGAATTTAAGCGGCACCACCGACAAAGTGGTCGTCGCCTTCGGGACTTTGGAGGATTACCTCTCGGTCGAGCGAGTCTTCAACGAGTTTGAAGTCGATTTTTGTTTTCACCTGGCGGCCCAGGCGATCGTCGGCGCCGCGGAGCGGTTTCCCCTTTCCACTTATGATTCCAATATCCGGGGCACCTGGAACGTGCTGGAGGCGGCGCGGCGTAATTCCCGGGTGCAGGGGTTGGTTCTCGCCTCCAGCGACAAGGTTTACGGCAGCAAGGAGAAGCTTCCTTACACGGAGCGGGACAGGCTCGGCGGCTTGAGCCCCTACGACGTATCCAAGGTCTGCGCCGATCTGCTCGCGCAAAGCTATTTCCATACCTACCGGGTTCCCGTGGCAATCGCCCGCTCCGGGAATTTTTACGGCCCGGGCGATCTGAATTTCAGCCGGGTGGTTCCCGAAACCATCCGCTATCTCATCCGCGACGAGAGTCCCGTGATCCGGAGCGACGGGACTTACCTCCGGGACTATTTCTACGTGGAGGACGCGGCCGAGGCATTCCTGACCCTGGGGGCAAGTCTGTCCAAGGATACCGTTAAGGGACAGGCCTTCAATTTCGGCACCGAGGTGCCTACTCCGGTGCTGGATGTGGTCAATCGGTTGATCGCTCTTTCGGGCAAGGAACACTTAAAGCCGGTCATACTGAATCAGGCAACGCATGAGATCAAGGCTCAATACCTTTCCTGCCGGAAGGCGCAGGAGCTGCTCGGCTGGCGGCATGCTACCGATCTAAAGAAAGGGCTGGCCAAGAGTTATTCCTGGTATGAAGATTTTTTTTCTAAAGATGGGAGTTAGAGCCTGCCGCTTCTGCTAGAGACCGAAGGGCGGCCGCCACGTCGTCGGGCAGAGGCGCGGTCCACTTTCTCTTCTTTCCCCGATACTCAAGCGCGATCGTAGAGGCGTGAAGGAATTGCCGTTTGAGACCGTGAGTTTTGCGGAATTGCCTGTTAAAAGTGAAGTCGCCGTACTTAACGTCCATGACGATCGGATGGCCGAGTTTTGCAAAGTGGAGGCGTACCTGGTGCATGCGTCCAGTTGCCATCCGCACGCGCACCAGGGTCGTCTGAGCGTACTCTCGTTCCACTCTATAATGTGTCAGGGCTGATACAGGGCTGCCTTCCCGCCCCGGCAGCGGAAAGTCGATGCTTCCTTCGCGGGCGGAAAGGCGTCCCGCCACCAGGGCGAGATACTCCTTCTCCACCTCGCCGCCTTCAAATCTTTTTTCCAGATCCTCCACAACGCTCGTGCTCTTCGCAACCACCAAAAGGCCGGAGGTCTCTTTGTCGATTCTGTGGACCAGCCTTGGGACGATGCCTCTGGATCGATAGGCCGCCTCCAGCATGCCCAGAAGGGAGTGGCGTTTGAGAATCTCTTTGCCCTCGTGAACCGCGATCCCGGCCTGCTTGTTGATGATCAGGATATCGTCGTCTTCGAAAAGGATCTTGAATCCTCTTGGGGCTGGCGTAGGTTTCGCATTCGACCGGCGCTTTTCTTCGAAGGGGAGGAACAAAGTGATCCGATCCCCGGCCCGGACGATCTCATCCGGCCCCGAGCGCTTGCCGTTCAGGCGGATGCTATTTCTGCGGAAAAGCTTCCGTACATAACCGATAGGGAAGCGTTTTTTGAGGAAGTTCTCCAGTCTCTTTGGCGCCTCCGTCTGCGGAATGACGATTTCCCGGGCCACGCCCCAGTTGATAGCACACAAAGTTTTTCCTTGACAAATACGATCCACCCTCTACTACTATGGCGGCAGATACTATGACCCGGAGCTTGGCAGATTCATCAGCCCTGATCCGTTTGTCGGCCAGCCAGATGACCCGCAGAATCTTAACCGGTACAGTTA
>MGSR01000172.1:3389-5284 GCA_001798565.1 Deltaproteobacteria bacterium RIFCSPLOWO2_12_FULL_60_16 | reverse complement strand
AGACGTAGAGAAATAGGAAGGTGAAAAGCGCGGTCGCAATGAGGAAACCGAAAAACCAGATCAAAAAGAAATACAGCACAAGGGATAGAAAGTAGCCCATGGCCGTCCTGGTTCTATTCCTCGCTTCAGGTCCCACCCCCACGGCAGGAGCGCGCAGGTCAAAAACCACCTGGAGCACGGCCATAAAAATAGCGGGAACCGCAGCCGCCACGGGAAAGATCGCGCCCAGATAGGGATAAGAGATCGCCTCATAGGCCGCCCCGGTTAGAATGACAAGAATGAAAAGGGTGAACAGGATCGAAGCGGTCTTTCCCAACGAGGGCGGCCCCTCAGTTGACTCCTCATCGAAAGACTGCTTTCCCTTGAACTTCCCGTAAATGATCCAGACGATCGTAGCCAGGAGCAGGAGACCCATCACAATGACCCCGGGCCGCCACAGCCATTCCGCTCCGTAGCGGCTGATCGATAGCCACAGGTATTGCTCCGTCGGCTTGGAGAGGACAAAGCCGACCAGAAAGGGCGCGCGCGCCCAACCCAGCTGCTTCATGAGCCAACCCACAATTCCCAACCCCAGTAAGACAAAGAGATCGCCGAAGTCCTGCGAGCTCTGAAAGGCGCCGATGAAAATCGTTACCACGATCGCCGGGGCCAATTTACCAAAGGGAACCCAGGTAAGCCGCGCCAGCGCGGGGCTCAAGAGGAGGCAG
Organism: Deltaproteobacteria bacterium RIFCSPLOWO2_12_FULL_60_16; assembly: GCA_001798565.1. Lineage (GTDB taxonomy): Bacteria > Desulfobacterota > Binatia > UBA9968 > UBA9968 > UBA9968. The sequence goes on along the minus strand of MGSR01000172.1, from coordinate 4,577 downwards.
AGCCCCGCGCCTATCGCGTTGGCGAAGGCAAAGCCCCAGATGATGGTAAAAACCAAGTCGAGGTTTTCCTGCACCATGCGGGGTCCTGGCTGGATACCGTAGTAAAACAGCGCGCCCAGTAGAATCGCTGACGGGGCCCCGCCGGGCACGCTGAACAGGAGCGTCGGGATGAGATCTCCGGCCTCGACAGAGTTGTTGGCGCTCTCCGGGCCGATCACGCCGCGAATATCCCCTTTGCCGAAACGCTCCCGGTCCCGGGCCATGGCGACCACGTGCCCATAGCTCATCCACGAGCCCGCCGTGGCGCCGATGCCGGGAAGGATGCCGGCCCAAACGCCGATCAGGGAGCCGCGCACCACGATGCCCCAATGGTGCATCACATCTTTCATCCCCTGGATCCAGCCGCCGCCCAAACCGATCCGCTCGGAGATCTGGCCCCCTTTGGCCAAAAGATCGACGATCTCGGCGATGCCGAATACTCCGAGTGCCACGCCGACCAGGGGGATTCCGTCCAGTAGATAAAGCTGGTCGAAGCTGTAGCGATAGACAGCCTCGGTAGGCGCGGCGCCGACGCTTCCAAGCAGGAGTCCCAGACAGGCCGACATCGCCCCCTTGAGGGGCTGGCTGCCGGTTAGAAAGCCCGCAAACGAGAGGCCCAAAACGCAGAGCATCAACAATTCGGGCGAGCCGAAGAGCAGAACCAGAGGGCGCGCGATGGGCAGCGAGAGAGTAAGAAAAACCGCGCCGATAAGGCCGCCGATTAACGAAGACAAAAAGGCCGCGCTCAAGGCCCTGCCGGCCTGGCCCTGCTTGGCCAGGGGATGACCGTCCAGAACCGTCGTGGCGGAGGCTGCGGAGCCGGGGGTGCCGATCAACACCGAGGTAATCGTGTCCGAGGTGTGGACTACCGCCACCGATCCGATGAGCAGGACCATGGCTGTGTTGACGTCCAGTTTAAAGATGAAAGGGAGCAGGATGGCTACGGAGGCGATGCCGCCCATGCCCGGCAGGATGCCTATGACGGTGCCGGCCAGCACGCCGGCCATGAGCATGCCGATGTGGAGAGGATCTGCAAACCTCTCCAGGGCGATTAGGGCGGCATCCCACATGGATAGAATAGCTTTCAGCCGTCAGCTATCAGTTTTCAGCCTTCCAAAGCTCAACGCCGACCGCTGCGCGCTGATCGCT
>MGSR01000172.1:3058-3270 GCA_001798565.1 Deltaproteobacteria bacterium RIFCSPLOWO2_12_FULL_60_16 | reverse complement strand
AGGGTAGCCGCCCAAAATTTTGCTCGTTTTGGTGACAAACTCCTTGTCTTTTCCCAGCCGGTCGCTGGCGGTATAAAAGGCCCGCAACGCCTCGGCCGGGGCATCCCTGTGGACCCAGAGAATCTTCTGCACGGCAAACGCGGACGGCATGAAAATCTTGTAAGTGTCCCAGAACTTGCCGGAGGGTTTCTTCCCCTTGATCTTCTCGTACA
>MGSR01000172.1:2710-2830 GCA_001798565.1 Deltaproteobacteria bacterium RIFCSPLOWO2_12_FULL_60_16 | reverse complement strand
CTATCGCGCTGATCCCGCCGTAGATCAGATCCTTGGCCTTGGCGAGATCTTCCGCCCTTTTTACGCCCGAGGCCGGCGAAACATACACGACGCCGCCCACGGGATTCACCAGCAACGGCT
>MGSR01000172.1:0-2690 GCA_001798565.1 Deltaproteobacteria bacterium RIFCSPLOWO2_12_FULL_60_16 | reverse complement strand
TTGGCCGCCTTGTCTCCCAGGAGCACCGGAAAGTAATTGGTCGCCGAGCTTACCAGCACCAGGAGTCCGTCACTTGTGACCTTGCGGGCAAATTCCATCATCCCCGGGATGGCCCGGCCGCCGCCGATGTTGCGCACGGTGAATTTGGGACTCCCGGCCATGTGTTTCTCCAGATAGGGAGCGATGGTGCGGATCCAGACGTCGGAACCGCCCGCGACCGGGAACGGAACAATGACCTGTATCGTCTTTCCTTCATAATAGGGAGCCGCCGCGAGCGCCTGCGCCGCCAGCGCGAGCGCCAATCCGCAGCCGGCGAGCAAACTACACATGGACCGTCTAGCCTTAAAACCGATCTTTTTCATGTCAGACCCTCCAAAGCGATTTCTTTCCCCATACTGCCTTGCATCTTGCGCTGTCAAGGGGAAAGATTAGGCAAAATCATCGGCGATCGGTCGAGCATGCTTTTGCTCCTATTACGGCTGATTTCTGTCTATTCCCTCCGCCGTCACGTGGGGGCCGCCGAATCCCTCGGAGCGATTGCCGAAGAGGATCAGCGGCCCGGTTCCGACGTTGGTGATTTGATAATAGTCCTTGGAGCCAAAGAAGACCACGTCATCTTTCTCGATAATCCGCTCCTCTCCTTTGATTCCCTTGACCGACCCTTTCCCGTCAAGCACGAGAAAAGACTCCGGTGAGGCGTGGTAGTGCATATCGGTGCCGTCGCCCGGCTCGAAAAAAAGCATCCACGAGCGAAATCGCTCCGTTCCGAAGAGCCGGTTCATCCTTTTTTTCTCCTTGCTCTTTGCCCGCAGGTTGACGAATTCCATAGGATTTTCCTCCTCTGCCTTCGCCGTGACATTATCGAAAAGCGCGCCTATCTGTCAATGAAAGGCGGCCTGATTTCCATGTTTTCGGAATTGCGAAAACGTGATAGTTCGGGAAAAGGTCAATTGCACGGAGGAGCGGCCTTGATCCGAATCGAAGAAGTTGTCTCCGCAAAAGAGCTGAAGCGGGCCTTTTCCATCCGGCTCCGCGTTTTTGTGCGCGGGCAGGGCGTGCCGCAAGAGATAGAGATCGACAGGGATGATCGAAGGGCCAGCCATTTCCTGGCCACGATTCGGGGCAGGGCCGTAGGAACCGCCCGGCTGGTAGTCAGGAACGGCCGGGCGAAGATCGGGCGTATGGCCGTGCTCAAGAGCTATCGCGGCAAGGGAGCAGGGAAGACGTTGTTAAAAAGGGCCATCGATTCGGCGCGGAAGAAGAAGGCTAAGATGATCTATCTCCACGCCCAGATTCCGGTTATCGGCTTTTACGAAAAAATGGGCTTCCATTGCGTCGGCCGGCTCTTCATGGAGGCTGGAATACCCCATCGCAAGATGGTTTTCTCCCGCCCCGGAGAGGCGCGCGGCCGAGATCGTCGCCCGGGCCGGCGCGCTACGGCAACATCCCGCTCCATTCGGGCCCATTGTTGAGCACCCAATATAGTGCTATATTTAGTGCTATCTCGAAAACTGACTTAAGGGGGGAAGTTCAATGTCGCTCAATCCTTCTGAGGATATTCGATCGGTCACCGATCTTAAGCGAAAGACCAGAGAAATTTTGAGCCAGGTTCATCGCACCAAAAGGCCCGTGGTGCTCACGGTCAACGGCAAAGCCGGTGCGATTCTCATGGACCCGAAAACTTACGAGAAGCACTTGAAGGCGGGCAACATGGCAAGGCTTCTCGCGCAGGCAGAGGAGGACATCGCAGCCGGCCGCACGCGACCCATCCGCTCTTTTCTAAAAGAATTCAAACATGCCCGCAAAGTTTCGCGTTAGAATCACACGGACGGCGGAGCAGGATATCGAAGAAGCCTGGACCTTTATCGCGCAAGACAGTCCCGAAGAAGCAGAAAAGTTCATCCGCCGACTCGAGGAACAAATCGAGACCCTGGAGCGCTTTCCCGAAAGGTGCCCGCTTATTCCTGAGAACGAAATCCTCGGCACGCGTTACCGTCACTTGCTCTATGGAAGCTACCGCGGCGTATTTCGCATCGCGGGAAAGACGGTCTACGTCCTAAGAGTTATTCACGGCGCTAGGCTGCTGGACACCTCAATGTTCGAGGAGTAGGGAAAGCGACCCCCTTGCAACGCGACAATGAATGCGTTCGTTGAAACAGCACCCTCGCAGGTGTATTGCCAGAGGTGGTCCGCCCGGGGCGGCGGCCCGGGCGGCGCAATCCGCAGACGGCTCAAGTCTCCCTTGAGGGCATAGGTCAGAACAAGCGCCCCGTCTTGTCCCCACGACAGGCGCGCTTCGATCCCGCGCACGGCCCGGCTCTGTGTCCCAGGACGGCACGCGAGCACCGCGGTATGCGTGGCGGAGGGCATCATCACGGTCGAGCTTCGAGGATACACCCGGCAGCAACTGAGGGGAAAGAGCTGGAGATAGACGCCTCGGGGAAGAAACCGGAGATCAGTAGTTGCGCAATTGCGCAAGTAAGAGAGCCTGCTTCAAGTGCAGCAGGCAACAAACAACAAAAGACTCGACTCGTTTGAGTTGCTTCGTCTACGGTTCCTTTTTGATGACGAGTTTGTACTTGCTGGGGTGTTTGAAGGCTCGGTACAGTGTCGGCAGAGAAAGGCCTTTCGACGATCGTTCTGCAAGCAACTGGCGCAATTGTTGTATGGTCTCTGGCTGAGCCCGGCAG
>MGSR01000171.1 GCA_001798565.1 Deltaproteobacteria bacterium RIFCSPLOWO2_12_FULL_60_16 | reverse complement strand
GCCTACATCGTGGTGACATCGAGTCCTTATTCCGCGGTCACGGGCAAGAGCGGCGAATTTGTCTTTGAGCAGGTGCCGGCCGGCCGTTACGACCTCGAGTTCTGGCATGAGAAGTTGGGGAAACAGCGAAGAAGAATTTTGGTCGAGGAGGGACGGACCTCGAAGATCGAGGCCGTTTTTTCCTGCGCTTTTTGTGAAACGCTCTAGTGCTTCCCAAGGTATGACTCTTGAAAACGCAGTGTCTCGAATGAAGGGGAAGGTATATGACAGGGAAACAGGTTTATCACGTTCTTTCCATGGTTTTGCTGGTCTTTGTTTCCGCCGTGTTTCTGAGGGCCGAACAGGACAAAGGTCAGGAAGCAGAAATGCGTCAGCCGGGTCGTGAAGCAGAGACCGAAATGCATCAGCCGAAAGGTTGGCAGTTCGCGCTTCCCAAAGGCAACCCTGTGAAGGGCCGTGCGACCTTTCAAAAGTTTGAATGTTACGCTTGTCACGAGGTCCGGGGCGAGAACTTTCCGGCGTCCGACGGTGAGTCAGTGGGGCCTGAGTTGAGCCAAATGGGCCCACAACACCCGCCTGAGTACTTTGCCGAGTCGGTTATCCATCCGGACGCGGTCTTGGAGAAGCGCTATCGAGGGCCGGACGGAAAATCCAAGATGCCGGGCTTTAACGACGACATGACCGTGCAGGAACTGATCGATCTGTCCGCCTATCTGGCCTCCTTAAAGCCCGAAAAGATGGTGAGATCCGTTACGGGAGAGGGCAGAGTGATTGTCGTAGTCCCTGAAGAACAGCAGGTTGTTCTTGAGCATGGGGCGATCCAAGGCTTCATGGGTGCCATGACCATGGGCTATAAGGTCGAGCCGCCCAAGCTCCTTCAAGGACTCCATACGGGAGACAAGGTCCGTTTCACCTTAGACACCGAGAAAAATGCCATTGTCAAGATCGAAAAGTTGAAGTGACCGGAAACCAACGACCACGGCCGCTGAGACGTGAAATAGCTCTTGAGAGACGCGTGTGGTACGATGCAGCAGGGGTGGGATTCGTAGCGATCGGGCTCTGGATGCTCATCGGGGCACGGGCCTAGGGAGGAATTCCTGTAGCGGCCTCACGAAAAGAGCTTCCCGGTGGGAAACGGGACATGCAGGAAGCGGTCGAAGAGAGCGTAGAAAAAAGCCCACGCCGCAAACGTCAAAACGATCGACATCCACCACTTCTCCCGCGCTTCGGCCTTGAGATAAAGGAACGTGATCAGCGGGATAGCCAGCGAAAATCCGAAGAGCCAGACGGCCAAGCAATAGCCGAAATTCCAGGCGCAGATCCTCGCGGTGCGCAGCCGCGCCACCCTTTTCGGCACCTCCGAGCGCGTCTGCGCGCTGCCGGCGGCCCCGGTGCCGAGCTTCTTCCCCAGGAGATCCACGCCCAGCTGAATCGTGGCCAGGACAAACAGCGAGATCCCGATGGTCCAGGGAAAGAGGCCTGAGTGAAAGTCGAAATTCCTGCCTTCCCATAGCGCCCAAGCGGTTAAGAGCACGATGGAGAGAGTGAAGAGAGCCGCACGGCCGAATTTCAAGCGAAGCGGGGCGGCGGGAGCCGGAGCGGCGGTCTCCGGTTTTTCCGTAAGAGATTGTTCCACGGACACAGACACGGCCTTCTTTTTCCGTTCCCGCCTTTTTTTGATGCGGGGGTAGAAGAGGCCGAACAGAATCACAGCAAATATCAGCAGGACCCCCGGCCGCCACATCCAGGCGAGGCCGAAGTTGTCCATGGAGATGAATAAGCGGTTTTCGGCCAGCGGACCCAGGACCAGGCCCAGCAGCAAGGGAGGCCTCTGCCAGTCGAAGATCACCATGAGCCATCCGAGGAGCCCGATGGCCAGCACGATCAGCAGGTCCTCGAACGTATTCTTCTCGGCATACGCGCCTAGATAGATGAGCAACAGGATGAAGGGCATCAACAGGCCGGCCCTTATTTGCGTGAGCTTGATCAGCGGCTGCAAGAAGAGCAGGCAGATTCCGACGGTGAGGATGTTGGAGAGCACGATGACCCAGACGAAGGAAAAGGTAAGAAGAAGATGGCCTCCTCTCGCTTCAGGAATGAGCATGTCGGGTCCGGGGACTATGCCGTGGATGATGAAGGCGCCCAGCAGAATGGCGGTCATCACGCTGCCGGGCACGCCGAAAACGGTGGTGGGAATCATCGCCCCGCCCAGGGTGGAATTGTTCGCCGCGCCGGGCCCCAAGACTCCCTCCACGGCGCCTTTGCCGAATTGCTCCGGATTCTTGGCCGTCTGCTGGGCGTGGGCGTAAGCGAGCCACTGGCTCACGGCGCCGCCCATGCCGGGAATGATGCCGGCATAAGTTCCGATCGCGCTGCAGCGCATCACCAGCCCCCAGTGGCGGAAGGTATCTTTGACGCCTTCCATCACCCCCCCTATTTTTCCCACCTGCTGACGAGCGATGCTCGTCTGCTCCACCGCGAGATCGATAATCTCCGGGATCGCGAAAAGGCCTATGGTCACCGGCACCAGGCCGATGCCGTCCCACAAGAAGAGTTGGCCGAGAGTGTAGCGCTCTATGCCCGACACGGGATCCAACCCTACCGTCGCCAGCAACAGGCCGAGAGCTCCGGAGACTAGGCCTTTTAAAGGATCCTCGCCGCTCAGGGCGGCGACAAAGGTGATGCCCAGCAGCGCCAGCATGAAAAATTCCGGGGAGCCGAAGGCCAATACCAGGGGCCGGACCACCGGGATGCTCAAGGCGAGCGCGAAGGCGCCGAAAATAGCGCCGACCAGCGAGCTCATGAGCGCGGCTCCCAGGGCGCGCCCGGCCTCGCCCTTTTTCGCCATCGGATGGCCGTCGACGATGGTGGCCGCGGTCGTAGGTTCGCCGGGGATGCCGAAGAGGATCGAGGTGATATCCCCCGTGGTCGCGGTCACAGCGGCCATTCCGAGCAGAAAGGCGAAAGCCTCTATGGGCTTCATCTGAAAAATGAACGGCAGCATGAGGGCGAGCGTCGTCGGCCCTCCCAGGCCCGGCAGGATGCCGACCGCGAAGCCCGAGACTATCCCGACGGTCATCAGCAGGAGGACGGAGCCGCTGAAGAGCTGGAAAAAACTCGCGACGAACGCGTTCGCTATCTCAAACATAGACATCCACAGCCGGCCCTATGATTAGAGCAATGCGGCCGATATCTCAAGCGAGGCCTGCCGTGGACGGGCGGGTTACCCGTAGAGGACTTCTTTGAGCTTTGCCAGGAAGCCGGGGCTCAACTTGAAGAACCCGGCAATGATCTTTTCTATCTCTTCGCCGCTCACCGGATCGACGCCGAGGTTGGCCTTTTTGGCTTCGGCCAGAAACTCGGGATCTTTCAGTGTGTCGGCAAAGGCCTTTTGGAGAATCCGCACCCGATCTTTAGGCGTCCCGGGGGGAAGCGTGTAAGTGCGCAGGGTCTCGGCGTCGTCATGAATCGCCACCTCGATCAGTTGCCGCGCGTCTTCGGACTTCGCGAGCTTGATGGCTAGGGGAACGTTGGGCAAATCCGGGTGCGGCTTGCGGCCCGCCTGGAGCACCACCACCACGTCGCCCGAGCTCAAAGCCTTGCGCCAGGTCGCCGAGACGGAGTCCCAGCCCCAGCAGCCGCCGGCGAGCTCGCCGCCATCCACGGCCAGCCGCACATCGGCCGTGCCTTTGTAGCCGGTCACGACCTGTATCGGAAGATTCAGCGCGGTTCTTAGGACCCTGGTGACGTTGTCCGGCGTCGAGGAGCCGGGCGCCACGCCGCCCATTTTCAAGGGGGTCTTGGCGGCCAACCAATGCTCCAGGCTGGTAACCCCGCTCGCCTTGCTCAGCGCGCAGACGGAATGGTCCCTGACCGGTGCCCCGATATATTCGAATTTCCTTGCGTCAAACTGAATTCCCTTCTGGCCCAATACCTGCCCCAGGAACAGGCCGCCGATGAAATGGCCGACGGTCAGCCCGTCGGGCTTCGCTACCTTGTAGAGATGGTTTGCAGCTATCAGACTGCCCGCGCCGGTCATGTTCTCGATGATGATAGTCGGGCTGCCCGGGATGTGCCTCACCATGTGACGCGAAAGGACGCGGGAATAGGTGTCGAAGCCGCCGCCCGCCGAGAAGCCGACTACGATGCGCATGGTCTTGCTTTTATAAAAGGGCTCTTGGGCCGTTGCGGCTGCCATCCAGCCAAGAATGACGAGTGGGACCAGTACAATACGTCGGAGCTTCATTTGCCTGCACCCTCCTGGAGTTTTTTTCTTATTGTCGGTAAGAATACACAAACCGTGCCAAATGGGAGCGAGGCGGCCGGTCGTGATTTCCGATTTAAATCCTGGGGTTGTCAACGCCACAGAGAACATGCCAGGATACCGGCGAGCCATTCTTCGCAATTATGACAACATCGTCGGGTATATATATTGCGTTTGTGACAATGGAGGAGGGCTGATTTGAATCCTGCGACAAGAGGCGAGCAGGCAAGCCTCCACTTTCTCGGCGCCGCCGCCACGGTCACCGGCTCGAAGTTTCTCCTCTCCGTCGGGAAAGATCAGTTCTTGCTCGACTGCGGCCTCTTCCAGGGACTCAAGGAATACCGGCTCCGCAACTGGGCCTCGCTGCCGCTTCGCGCCAAGGATTTGCGCGCCGTCATCCTCACTCACGCGCACATCGATCACTCCGGTTATCTTCCCAAGCTCGTGGAGCAGGGATTTCGCGGCCCGGTGTACGCCACGCCTGCGACCTGCGACCTCTTGGCAGTGCTCCTGCCCGATGCCGCCCATCTCCAGGAGGAGGAGGCCCGTTATGCCAACCGGATGGGTTATTCCAAGCATAAGCCGGCCCTTCCTCTCTATACGGTGGAAAGCGCGCGCAAGGCGCTTCAGCTCCTTGAGCCGGTGAGCTTCGGCCGGGAGCTGGAGATCGCCAAAGGAATCTCTC
>MGSR01000170.1:10174-12873 GCA_001798565.1 Deltaproteobacteria bacterium RIFCSPLOWO2_12_FULL_60_16 | reverse complement strand
TTGAAAGATATCCATTTTGATTTCGACAAGTATGACCTGCGAGCTGATGCTCGGGACGTCCTTAAGGCCAACGCCGCTTGGCTGAAGGCGAATGGCTCGGCCCGGGTCGAAATCGAAGGGCACTGCGACGAGAGAGGGACCAACGAGTACAATTTGGCGCTCGGGGCCAAGCGGGCTCAGGCGGCAAAGGACTACCTGGCCAGCCTGGGGATTTCCCAGGCCAGGCTCTCGACTATCAGTTACGGCGAAGAGTTGCCGGTTTGCAAGGAGCAAAACGAGGGTTGCTGGCAGAAAAACCGTCGGGCGCGCTCCGTGGTGGTCTCTGCCCGGCCGGCCTCGTAAGATTAGAATTTGAGAATGCAGAATTCCGTATCCGGCATTCTGAATTCTGGCTCCCGGCCCCTGGGTTTTTCCTCCTAAAACCATGAAGGGTTTTTCATCTTTGCTCCTCATGCTGGTGGGGAGCGTTTTTTCCGCCTGTGCTACCCCTCAGCAGATCGACCTCATCGAGCGGGAGCAGCGGCGTCTGCGCACCGAGACTACCAGCGCCCTGGAGGATTTCGACAATATCCGATCCACCCTGGCGGATACCCGCGCCAACGTCCAGCAGATGCAGCGGGATCTGGGCGCGCTGAAAGAAAAGGTCGAGGAGGTCCGCCATCAGCTGGACCGCCAGATCGGCCAGTCGACGCGCGAGGGCGGTCAGAGGATCAAGGAGCTCGAGGCGCGGGTCGCCAAGCTCGGCGAGGACTTTAAAACGCAGGGGGCGGCGTTGAAGGCGCGCGAGGAGGAGCTGAAAGCTCTCCTCGACGCGGCCAAGGCGGCGCCGGGAAGCCCAGAGGCGCGCCCCTCAGGAGAAGGCGCCGGTCCGAGCGATGTTGCCAAGGCGGCGCCGGCGGAGTCGGAGGCGGTAAAGAAGGATTACGAAGAGGCCTGGAGGCTGGTGGAGGGGAAGGACTACAAGACGGCAATCGTCCGTTTCAAGGCATTTCTCAAAAAGCATCCCCAGAGCGAATACGCGGACAACGCCCAATACTGGATCGGAGAGAGTCATTACGCCTTGAGAGAATTCGACCAGGCTATTCTGGAATTTGATGTGGTTCGGCGTAGATATCCGAAGGGAGACAAGGTCCCCGCGGCTCTTCTGAAGCAGGGTTTCGCCTTTGCGGAGCTCGGCGACAAGGTGGACGCCCGTTTGATCCTGCAGGAACTCGTCGATCGATATCCCCAGGCGCCGGAAGCGGGCAAGGCCAAGCAGAAGCTGAAGGCGCTGGAATCGTGACCCCTGCGCCGACTCCTGAAAAACCACCCTTGAGTTTTTAACCACTTTGCGCCGGCCATCAGCAGCCGACCGTCGGCCGTCAGCGGGCGCACAGAGGCTGAAGGCCGAGTGCTGAGAGCTCCTGCAAGAACCATGGAGATCTTTCGCCATATAGAGGATAGGAATTTATCCATCTCCAGGCCGGTCCTGACGCTGGGGAATTTCGACGGCATCCATTTGGGGCACCAGGCGCTGCTGCAACACGTGGTCGAGGACGCGAAGGCCTTGGGCGGCCACTCGGTGGTCTTGACCTTCGAGCCGCACCCGCTTCAACTCTTGGCGCCCGAGCGAGCGCCCAGGCTGATCCTGACCCATAAGGACAAGATGATTCTGCTTCAGTCCTTCGGAGTAGACGCGGTGGTCATTCAGGCTTTCAACGCTGCCTTTGCCAAAGTGGAGGCCGAGGAGTTTATGCAGCGTCATCTGGTTGGGCGCTTGGGCGTGCGCAAGATGTGGGTCGGGAGAGACTTGAGGTTTGGCAAGGGACGAAAGGGCCGGGTGGAAGATCTCATCCGATGGGGCGGACGAAGCGGCTTTGAAGTCGGGATCGTCGAGCCGGTCGAATTGGGCGGCGTGCGCGTCAGCAGCAGCCGCATCCGCAGCCTGATCGAACGGGGCGACGTGCGTCAAGCCGAGCGCTTTCTCGGTCGCCTCCATTTCGTGACCGGCCGCGTGGCGCGCGGGCATCAAAGAGGGCGGCAGCTTGGTTTCCCGACCGCCAACATCGCGCCGCGGACGGAGGTCCTTCCCCTGGACGGCATCTATGCCACTTTCTTGGAGGCGGACGATCGCCTGTGGCCGAGCGTTACCAATATCGGGGTGAACCCGACCTTTGGGGAAGGGCCCAGGACCGTCGAGAGTTATGTCTTCGATTTTGCGGACGACCTCTACGGCCGGACGGTGAAATTGTTTTTTGTTCAGCGGCTTCGGGAGGAACAAAAGTTTTCTTCTGCGGAGACTTTGGTGGAGCAGATGAGAGAGGATGTCCGGCGCGCCCAGGAGGTCTTGAGCCAAACCCCGAAGCCGGAGAAGGCGGGGCTGGCGCGATAACACGAAAAGCAACGTCCCCTTTTATGCGCCTTGCCATCAGCGACCGGAATCACGTCGGCCTGCGCCTGGATCTTTTTCTTACGCGCGGCCTGCCTCATGCCTCCCGGACCGGGGAGTGGAGCCGGTCTGGAATCCAGAGGATGATCGCCGAGGGTCAGGTCACGGTCAACGGAGAGAAGGCCAAGCCCAGCGCGCGTCTCAAGCTCCATGACCGCGTCGAGGTCCGTTGGCAGCCTGCGCGGGAGACCTCGCTGGCGCCGGAGGCGCTGCCCCTGGATATCCTTTACGAAGACGACGATTGTATCGTCCTCAATAAGGCGGCCGGAAT
>MGSR01000170.1:0-10168 GCA_001798565.1 Deltaproteobacteria bacterium RIFCSPLOWO2_12_FULL_60_16 | reverse complement strand
CCATCCGGCCGCGGGGAGGCGAACCGGGACGTTGGTGAACGCCCTGCTTTCGCGCTGCCCCAATCTCCGGGGCATCGGGGGAGAGCGCCGTCCCGGGATTGTCCATCGATTGGATAAGGACACGTCCGGCGTCATGGTGGTGGCAAAGCACGAGCAGGCTTTTCACCACATCGCCCTGCAGTTTAAGCAAAGACGGGTTTTCAAGGAGTATCTCGCTCTCGTCCTGGGGTTGGTCCGCCCGGAGAAAGGTATGATCAATCGTCCCATCGGGCGTCACCGGAGCGACCGCAAGAGGATGTCCAGCCGCTATTCTCTGCCCCGGCGGCGAGAAGCCCTGACGGAATGGCAGGTGGAAGAATCTTTCCCGCTGGACGCTGTCGGGGAGCGCGGCCGTTGGCTTACCTTGCTGCGCCTGAGGCCGCACAGCGGACGCACCCATCAGATCCGCGTCCACCTGGCGGATCAGGGATTTCCCGTCATCGGGGATCGGTTATACGGCCACGGGCCGACGGCGCGCAGCTCGAAGCCGCCGCTGCCGGCGGGGCTCGCGGATTTTCCCCGTCAGGCCCTTCATGCGGCGCGACTCAGTTTCGCCCATCCCCGCACGAACGCGGCGATGCAATTCAGCGCACCGATGCCGGCGGACATGCAGGGCCTGTTACGCGTCCTGAGAGAGCGGCGCTCCGCCGGGGAGTGGAAAAAGGTAGGGAAGGGGGGTTGACAAGGAGCTCGGATTTTCTTATCATGCATCATCTTCTGTTTCCTGATTCAACGATACTCTTTGAAGCGAACCCCACACTAAGGTTATCATTCACTGTATCCTTACCGAAACCTTTGATTTGGATTTCGAACATAAGATTCACTCCTGTGTCAGAATCCTTGTCGTCTTGAGATGCTGCGTCGGTAAGTAAGACCTCCTGTCGGAGTGCCAGGGCAGTTTGCGCTTTGGGGATGACCTTGCCTCGGGAAGGCAGGATCAGGGGAGGCGGCGTAACGGAGTGCGCTGGGGTTTACGTGCAGTATAGAGAAGATTCACTTTTCGGCGTGAAAGGAGAAATATAATTATGGTACGTGGCAGGACTCGAACCGAGGCGGAGGCCGTGGAAGAGAACGGGCTGAATCTCAAGGCGCTCAAGGAGAAAAAGATCAGCGACCTGGCGCTGATCGGCAAGAACTTCAACATCGAAGGCGCCGCCAACATGCGCAAGCAGGAGCTGATCTTCGCCATCCTGCAGGCCCAGACCGAGCAGAACGGTTTTATCTACGGAGAGGGAGTGCTGGAGACGCTTCCCGACGGCTTCGGCTTCCTGAGAGCCCCGGACTATAACTATCTCCCCGGCCCTGACGACATTTATGTCTCGCCGAGCCAGATCCGCCGCTTCAATCTTCGCACCGGCGATATCATTTCCGGACATATCCGGCCACCCAAAGAGGGAGAGCGCTACTTCGCCCTGCTCAAGGTGGAATCGATCAACTACGAAGACCCCGAGAGGGCAAGGGATAAGATCCTCTTTGATAACCTGACACCCCTCTATCCCAACCAACGCTTCAAGCTGGAATATCAGCCGGACGAATATACCACGCGCGTAGTGGATCTCCTGACCCCGATCGGCAAGGGCCAGAGGGGTTTGATCGTGGCCGCGCCCCGCACCGGCAAGACCATGATGCTGCAGAACGTCGCCAAGGCCATCGCCCACAATCACGAAGAAGTGATCCTGATCGTTCTGCTGATCGACGAGCGTCCGGAAGAGGTGACCGACATGCAGCGCTCGGTGGACGGCGAGGTCGTAAGCTCGACCTTTGATGAGCCCGCCACGCGCCACGTCCAGGTCGCCGAGATGGTGATTGAAAAGGCCAAGCGGCTGGTGGAACACGGCAAAGACGTGGTCATCCTGCTCGACAGCATTACGCGCCTGGCCCGGGCCTACAATACGGTGGTGCCCCCCAGCGGCAAGATCCTGTCCGGCGGGGTGGACTCAAACGCCCTGCACAAGCCGAAGAAGTTCTTCGGCGCCGCGCGCAACATCGAAGACGGCGGAAGCCTCACCATCATTGCCACGGCCTTGATCGACACCGGCAGCCGCATGGATGAAGTGATCTTCGAAGAGTTCAAGGGCACCGGCAACATGGAGATCCATCTGGACCGGCGCCTGATGGATAAGCGGGTGTTCCCGGCGATCGACATCAATAAATCTGGAACCAGGAAGGAAGAGTTGTTAATCGCCAAGGAGGATCTCAACCGGATCTGGATACTGCGCAAAGTCTTATCGCAGTTGAGCGTCGTGGAGTCGATGGAGTTTTTATTGGACAAGATTCGTGGGACCAAGGACAATAGAGAATTCCTCGAATCTATGAACCAATGACCCCTCCGGTCTCACTTCGGCCGGCTTGCGCCGGTTACGGATCTTTGTTAAAAATCCAAGATTGTTAGGTCATTTCGATCAATCTCCCCGGAAGACCGCTAGGGATCGGGGATGCCGGAAAATGCGAGGTTTCCGGGGCGTTATTTCACACCCTTTCTGATTCCCTCCGTGGTGCCCTCAGCGGGTGCGGAGGGAAGATGAGGAAAGGGGAGGACACAACCAAAGGAGAATAGTCTATGGCAGAGATATCTATGAAACAGCTATTGGAGGCCGGGGTTCACTTCGGCCACCAAACCAGTCGCTGGAACCCCAAGATGAAGCCCTATATTTTCGGGGCTCGCAACGGCATCCACATCATCGACTTGCAGCAGACCGTCACGATGTTCAAGGGGGTCGCCGGGTTCGTTCGCGACCTGGCCGCCAGCGGCGGGAATATCCTCCTCGTGGGCACAAAAAAGCAGGCCCAGGATGCGATTAGGGAAGAGTCGGAGCGGTGCGGGATGTTCCATGTCCACAACCGCTGGCTGGGCGGGACCCTTACGAACTTTTCGACCATCCGCCAGAGCATCGAGCGACTGAGGAGGCTTGAGGAAATGGAGAACGACCCTAAGATCGTCGAGGCCCTGACGAAGAAAGAGATGCTGGGTCTCAGACGGGAAAAAGAAAAGCTCGAGCAGTCCTTGGGGGGAATCAAGGGTATGAAGAAGCTTCCCGACGCCATTTTTGTCATCGACCCCAATCAGGAAGAGATCGCGGTCAAGGAGGCGAGAAAGCTGGGCATCCCGGTGGTGGCCGTGATCGATACCAATTGCGACCCGGATATGGTGGATCACAAGGTTCCGGGAAACGACGATGCCATTCGGGCGATCAGGCTGTTTTGCGCCGCCGTAGCGGACGCGGTGATCGAAGGGAAAGCGCTCTACGAGCAGTCCTTGGTAAAAGGCAAGGAGGATGACAAGGCGGCGGAGCCGGTGGTGGCTGCGGACGGCGGTGTCGCGGCAAGTTCGGCGGCGGAGGGGACATAGATTCGATGGAAGTCAACGCTACTTCAGTTAAGGATCTGCGGGAAAAAACCGGGGCCGGGGTCATGGATTGCAAAAAAGCCCTGGCCGAGTGCGGGGGAGACCTGGAGAAGGCGGTCGACCTGTTGCGGCGCAAGGGTCTGGCGGCGGCCGCCAAGAAGATGGGGCGGGTGGCCGGGGAGGGCCTGGTCGGGGCTTACATCCATGCCGGGGGAAAAATCGGCGTCCTGGTTGAGGTCAACTGCGAAACGGACTTCGTGGCGCGCACAGCGGAATTTCAAAGCCTGCTCAAGGATATCGCGATGCAGATTGCGGCTGCCAATCCCCGTTACCTTCGGCCCGAGGATGTCTCGGCGGAAGAGCTGGAGAGGGAGCGCGAGATCTACCGGCGCCAGGCGGCGGATTCGGGGAAACCGGAGAAGGTGGTCGAAAAGATCGTGCAGGGTAAGATGGAGCGGTTTTACGCGGAGGTCTGTCTGCTCGAGCAGCCGTTCATTAAGGATCCTGACCGTAAGGTAGGGGATCTGGTGCGGGATACCGTGGCGCGGCTGAAAGAAAACATTCAGGTGCGTCGTTTTGTCCGCTACCACCTGGGCGAGGGCATGGAGAGGCAATGAAACAATGCAAGATGACGTGGATGGACGGGGTTGCATGGGTGATGGGAAGCTGAAATACAAACGGGTAATCCTGAAGGTCAGCGGTGAGGTTCTCGCCGGCGCGCAGAAATACGGCATTGACAGCAAGGTGGTGCGCGCGTTCGCGGAGGAAATCAAAGAAGTCAAAGAGATGGGCTGTCAGATGGCCCTGGTCATCGGAGGGGGAAACATCCTGCGCGGCGCAGAGGCCAGCGAGGGCGGGATGGAGCGGGCCACGGCCGACACCATGGGCATGCTGGCCACGGTTATCAACAGCCTGGCGCTGCAGGACGCCCTCGAGAAGATCGGCGTCTCGACGCGGGTTATGTCGGCGATCGAAATGCGTCAAGTGGCGGAGCCCTATATCCGGCGCCGGGCGACGCGGCACCTGGAGAAAGACCGGGTGGTCATCTTTGCCGGAGGAACCGGCAATCCCTATTTCACGACCGACACCACGGCCAGTCTCCGCGCGATGGAAGTCGGCGCCGATGTGATTCTCAAGGCGACCAAGGTGGACGGGGTCTACGACGCGGATCCGATGAAGCACGAGGGCGCCAGGAGGTACGGAGAGATGACCTACATCCAGGTCCTGAACCAGGAGCTCAAGGTCATGGATTCGACGGCGATCTCTCTCTGCATGGACAACCGGCTGCCTATCGTCGTTTTCAACATCATGGAGCGGGGCAATATCAGGAGAGTGGTCTGCGGCGAGCGGATCGGGACGCTGGTGAGCACAGGCAAGAGATGAACGAGGGCTTTTTTACCGAGCTTCAGAAGGAGATGGAAAGGTCCGTGGCGGTGTTTCGCAAGGATCTCGCGAAGCTGCGCACGGGAAGGGCCTCGACCGCGCTGCTGGAGGGAGTCCTGGTCGATTACTACGGCACCCAGACTCCGCTCAACCAGCTGGCGACCCTGGGGGCTCCGGAGCCGCGCCTGCTGGTGATCCAGCCCTACGACAAGGGCGCCATGGGCAACATCGAGAAGGCGATTCTCAAGGCTGACCTCGGACTGACTCCCAACAATGACGGGAAGGTGATCCGCATTCCCATTCCCGTGCTGACGGAGGAGCGCAGGAAAGAGCTGGTCAAGCACGTAAAAAGAATAGCGGAAGAATTTCGGGTGTCCGCCCGCAACCACCGTCGCCTCGCGATCGAAAAGCTCAAAGAGATGCTCAAGAACAAACAGATCACCGAAGACGACCTCAAGCACAGTCAGGACCGCGTCCAGAAGATCACGGACGAATTTATCGGCAGGATCGACAAGGTCCTGAAGAGCAAAGAAGACGAGATCATGGAGGTCTGAGGCCTGCGTCGTTTTCTCCCCAGCTGGTTTCAATCCAGAATGAACCTCAAGGGCCTAGCCAAGAACCGACTGCCCGGCCATGTGGCCATAATCATGGATGGCAACGGGCGTTGGGCGCGATTAAGGGGTAAGGGTCGCATCGAGGGGCACCGCCGGGGTCGGGCCTCGGTGCGCACGGTCGTGGAGATGAGCCGCAGGCTGGGGATTCCCTATCTGTCTCTGTACGCGTTTTCCACGGAAAATTGGCTGAGACCCAAAGAGGAAGTGCACGCGCTCATGGACCTGCTCGAGCACTATCTGGCCGTCGAACAGCCCAAGATGATGCGGCACGGAATCCGCCTGCTGGCCATCGGCGACAAGAGCCGTCTGCCGGATGCCGTGCTGCGGACCCTGGAGCACGCCGTGCGCGCGACCCAGCACAATACCGGGATGACCGTTGTTCTGGCCCTCAGCTACAGCGGGCGAGACGATATCGCGAGGATGGTTCAGGGCATAGCGCGCAAGGTGCGGGACGGCGCCTGCGCCGTGGAGGATATCAACGAAGAAATGATCTCCGGGCACATGGAAACGAAGTCCATTCCGGACCCGGATCTGCTGATACGCACCAGCGGGGAGATGCGCATCAGCAATTTTTTTCTCTGGCAGATCCCCTACACCGAGCTCTATATTACCTCTACCCTGTGGCCGGATTTTCGTGAGGCGGAATATCTCGAGGCGCTTTTGGAGTTTCAGCGCCGCCGCAGGAGATTCGGCCGCACGGACGAGCAGATCGGAGAGCCTCTCCGCTCCGTGGGCAGGAGCCAGTGAACGCCCAGCTCCGATCCAGGGTGATTACCGCCGCGTTGGGCATCCCCCTTTTGATCGGGATCATCGGTTGGGGCGGCGCGGGGCTTTTCTCGCTGCTGGTTTTTCTGCTTACCGCGATTGCCCTGGGGGAGTATTTTTTCCTCGTCTTTCGGGATCTCAAGAAGGAGCGGATCCTGGGAATCGTCCTGGGGATCCTGCTCTCCCTCGGGATCGTGATTCCGGGTTATCCCGCTCCCGGGCTGTCCTTGAGCCTGGTGGTTCTCTTAGGCTTCTCTGCTTACCTGTTTTCGGGCGGTGACCTGGAAAAGGGATACCGGCACCTGGGCTGGACCCTCGTGGGAGTGCTATACCTCGGCTACCTGTTTCCTCACGTGGCTCTGCTCTATCAGCTCCGCGAAGGCAGGGCATGGCTCTTTTTCCTTCTCCTGGTGATCATGACCGGGGACACGGCGGGCTATTTTGCGGGTCGTCGCTGGGGCAAGACCAAGCTCTATCCTGAAGTGAGCCCGGGTAAAACGGTCGAGGGCGCGGTCGCATCGCTCGGGGCCAGCGTGCTGGCGGGAGTGATCGGGGGGGGGTTCTTGCTGCCGGCGGTCTCTCGGGCGGAGATCCTGCTGCTGTCGCTGCTGCTGAGCGCGCTCGGCCAGGCGGGGGATCTCTTCGAGTCATGGATCAAACGGGTTTTTTCCGTCAAGGATTCCGGCTCTCTGCTTCCCGGTCATGGAGGGTTGCTGGATCGGACGGATAGTCTTATATTTCCCGTCGTGTTTACCGCTTACTATGTGAGGTTTCTGCATCCATGAAGTCGATCGTCGTGCTCGGCTCCACGGGCTCCATCGGGGTGAGCACCCTCGATCTGGCGCGGCGCTTCCCGCAGGAGTTCAAGGTCCGAGGTTTGGTGGCCGGCCGCAATCTCAAGCTGCTGGCCGCCCAGGTCAAAGAGTTCGATCCGGAATGGATCAGTATCCGGGAAGAGGAGGGGGTTGCCCCGCTGCGGAAATTGCTCGGCGCTCGCAGGACCGAGATTTTATGGGGCGAGCAGGGCGCCGTTTCTATAGCGGCGGCGAACGGAGTCGACGTCGTCGTGGCGGCGATAGTCGGGGGCGCGGGCTTGGTGCCGACCCTGGAGGCGGTGCGCGCGGGCAAGGAGGTGGCTCTGGCCAACAAGGAGGCCCTGGTGATGGCCGGAGAGATCTTTGTCCGCGAGACGAAAAGAACCGGCGTCCGGCTACTCCCGGTGGACAGCGAACACAGCGCTGTCTTTCAATGCCTGCAGGGGAACCACCGCGAAGAGGTGGAGCGGCTGATCCTCACCGCCTCCGGCGGGCCTTTCCTGCGCGTCCCGCTCAAGGACTTGGATCGAGTCACGGTGAAGCAGGCGCTGCGGCACCCGAACTGGAAGATGGGGCCGAAGATCACCGTGGATTCGGCGACGATGATGAACAAAGGACTGGAAGTGGTGGAGGCTCACTGGTTGTTCGATATGACGCCGGCGCAGGTAGAGGTGGTCATCCATCCCCAGAGCATCGTCCATTCTATGGTGCGCTACCAGGACGGATCCGTCATCGCGCAGCTGGGAATTCCGGACATGCGCATACCCATCGCGTACGCTCTGTCCTATCCCCATCGGCTGAAGGTGAACTGCCGGCCGCTGGAATTGACCCGTTTGCGGGAGCTCACTTTTCTCCCCGTGGAAAAGAAGAGATACCCGGCCTTGGATCTAGCCTACCAGGCGTTGGCGGCGGGCGGGAGCATGCCGGCGGTTCTCAACGCAGCGAACGAAGTGGCCGTCGCGGCGTTCCTGGAGCGCCGCATCGGCTTTCGGGCGATCCATCGGATCATCGCAAAGACGATGGCCGCCCACGCCACCCGGCACCCGAGCGAGGTGCGGGAGATCCTGGAGTTGGACGGCTGGGCGCGGGGCAAGGCGAGGCAGCTTATAGGTTAGAAATCGTATACTCGTTGAATCGCGTACTCGTTATTCGATGAAACGAGTCAACGAGTAACCAGTAACGAATAACGAGGATGTAGGAGAAAAAAAGATGGTCAATGTTGTTTATGCGGTCCTGGCAGCCCTCATAGGTCTGGGGATTCTGATCGTCATCCACGAGTTCGGACACTTCCTCCTGGCAAAAAAGACCGGCGTCGGCGTCCTCACCTTTTCAATCGGTTTTGGCCCGAAACTGCTGAGCAGAAAGGTCGGGGAGACCGAATATGCCTTGAGCGCGTTTCCCTTGGGGGGTTATGTCAAGATGGTAGGGGAAGACCCCGAGGAGGAGGTGCAGACAAGCGATGTCGCGCGCTCCTTTTCCCATCAAGGGCTGGTCAAGCGCGCGGCTATCGTCGCGGCCGGTCCGGTATTCAACCTGCTTCTCGCCGTCGTAGTCTTTATCTGGATCTTCGTGGCCTACGGTGTGCCGGTGCTGACAACGCGCGTAGGCGGGGTCGAACCCAACTCTCCGGCGGCGCGGGCAGGGGTACAGAAGGGGGACCGCATCGCGGCTGTGGACGGTCAGGAAGTGAAAAAATGGGAGGAGCTCTCCGGCAAGATCAAGGGAAGCGAAGGCCGGACTTTGCAAGTTCGCGTTGAGAGAGAGAATCGGCAAATCGAGCTCGCGATTCAACCGGTACAGAGGGAGGGAAGGAACGTCTTCGGAGAAAAGCAGGAGACCTGGGCCATCGGTATCGCCAGCGAGGTCGCCATCGAGAAAAGCGACCCTGTCCTGGCGGTGGGGCAGGCCTTTTACAAGACCGGAGAATATTCGGTTCTGACTTTGGTCGCTCTTTTCAAGATGGTCAAGGGCGAGGTCTCGCCCAAGAATCTCGGCGGGCCTATCCTGATCGCGCAAATGGCGGGACAGCAGGCGCGCGAAGGGGTCGGGAGCTTTTTCTTTTTTGTCGCCGTATTGAGCGTCAACCTCGGGGTGTTGAATCTCCTGCCGATACCCGTGCTCGACGGCGGACACCTGCTCTTTTTCGCCCTGGAATGGATTTTGGGGCGCCCCATCAAGCTCAGGCACCGGGAGCGCGCCCAGCAGGTCGGGGTTTTTGTCCTGATCCTTATTATGATCTACGCCTTCTACAATGACATCGCCAGGTTCTTTGAAGGATAGCACAAGGGTCAATTATGAATTTTGAATTTTTGATTCCCAATTGACAAAACATCAATTCAAAAACTAAAAATTAAAAATTGATGAGAGTTTTGGGTATCGACACCGCCACGGCCACGGCGAGCGTGGCTCTGGTTGAGGATGGGCGGCTAATCTCCGAAGAGATACGCTCCTCCATGCACCGGCGTGGTCCGGGGAACCGGGGCAATCACGCCGAAATCCTTCTGCCCGCGATCGAGACGGTTCTAAGCAGGGCAGGCGTGTCGTTGCCGGCCATATCCGCGTTCGCAGTTTCCATAGGTCCCGGTTCCTTTACCGGACTCAGAATCGGGCTGAGCACGGTGAAGGGGCTGGTTTACGGATCGGAGATCCCCGTTGTCGGCATCCCGACTCTGGAGGCGATCGCAAGGAAGGTGACCGGTTGGGACGGGCTGATCTGTCCGTTGCTGGATGCGCGGAAAAAAGAGGTCTACACCGCCCTGTTCCGGCGGAGAACCGGCGCCCTGGAGCGGCTGGCGGAGGATCACGTTTCTTCTGCCGAGGCGATCATCGAGCGCGTAGCGGCTCTGGACGGCGCCGAGCCATGCCTTTTTATCGGCGACGGGATCCAGGGCTACGGCCAGCTGATTACGGCGGCCCTGGGCGGCCGGAGCCGTGTGACCCTGGGGGACGTGTACCCTTCAACCGCGTGCGCGGTGGCTCAATTGGGAGAGGCCAGACTTGCCAGACAGGAGCGCGATCCGGTGGGCGCTATGGTTCCGCTTTATTTGCGGCCCTCGGAGGCGGAGCTAAAAAAACGCCTGTAAGCTCCCTATTTTTCACTGATATACTTGCCGATTTCTAATTAGCGGCTTTTTGTTGCCGCCGCTTCTCTATCTCTAGCCGTTTCTGGAGACGGGCGATTTCCTCTTCCACTTCTGGAAAATTAG
>MGSR01000169.1 GCA_001798565.1 Deltaproteobacteria bacterium RIFCSPLOWO2_12_FULL_60_16 | reverse complement strand
TGTTGACATTTCGTTCCAAATTCGGAAATATGACGGCCTGGCTTCGATTTCAAAAAAAATCAATTTACGAATGGACGCGCAGGCCGAGTGAGCAGGGAGGTGCCGGGTCATGACTAAAAATGAACTCATCGATGCGGTGGCCAAAGGGGCAAAACTCAACAAGCGGGCGGCAGGGGATGTGATAGATACGACCTTCGAGGCTCTCGCCCGCGCGATCAAAAAGGACAAGCGCTTTCAGGTGCCGGGATTTGGGACCTTTATGGTGCGCTCGCGCAAGGCGAGAAAAGTACGGAACCCCCAAACCGGGGCCGAGATTGCCGTTAATGCAAGTAAAACCGTGGGGTTCAAGCCCGCCCCCGCCCTGAAAAAGGGGCTCTAGACCCGGAAGGAGATCTTTTCGGGGCCACCACGTCTTCTGTGGTGGCCTTTTTTTATGTTAGCAGGCTGTTGAAAAACCCGGGGCGGTGTGGCCCTTGATTGGAGCCGCCGGGGGAAATAGAATGACGTAACGAGCTGAAACAAATTTGATTACGGGGATAGTTCATGTCGTTAGAAAGCAAAAAGATTTGGCTGGACGGAGAGATGGTGGATTGGGAGCAGGCCAAGGTTCACGTCCTGACCCATGCCCTCCACTACGGGACCGGCTATTTTGAGGGCATCCGCTGCTACGCCCTGGAGGACGGTCGCTCCGCGATCTTCCGTCTGGACGAGCACATTCGCCGGTTCTTCGATTCCGGCCATATCCTGGGTTTTCCGCTGCCCTACACCGTGGACAAGATCAAGCAGGCGATCGTCGACACGGTCAGGGTCAACGGTTTTAAGGAGTGTTATATCCGGCCGCTGGCTTTTCTCGGGCTGAAGGAGCTGGGCCTCTATGCGCCGGACAATCCCGTCCAGGTGGTGATCGCGGCCTGGAGATGGGGCGCCTATCTGGGAGAGGAGGGGATCAAAAACGGCATCCGCGCGAAGATCTCCTCGTACACGCGCCATCACGTCAATGTGATGATGACCAAGAGCAAGGTTTCGGGAAACTATATTAACTCCGTGTTGGCCAAGCACGAGGTCAAAAAGGCGGGCTACGACGAGGCGATCATGCTCGATACCGAAGGGTATGTGGCGGAGGCGAGCGGCGAGAACGTCTTCATCGTCCGCGAGCGGCGCGTGAAGACCACCCCCTTCACGTCGATCCTGCCCGGGATCACCAGGGACTCCGTGCTTACGATAGCGCGCGACAAGGGCTACCAGGTCCAGGAAGAGCGTTTCACCCGCGACGAGCTCTACACGGCGGATGAGGCCTTTTTGACCGGCACCGCCGCCGAGGTGACCCCGATCCGTGAAGTGGACAACCGAAAAATCGGCGCCGGACGCCCCGGTCCGGTCACGCTGGACCTGCAGCAAGCTTTTTTCAACGTCATCAAGGGCCAGGACAAGAAATACGCGGGCTGGCTCACCTACCTGTGAGCAGTGAGCGGTGAGGAGATAGTGAAGAGGGCTGATCGCTTCTCCTGGCTGCTCTACGACTTCGCCAACAATTCCTTCTCGGTGATGATCGTCACCTTCGTCTACCCGGTCTACTTCAAGAGCGTCGTGTGCGCGGGGCTGGGGAATCTCGGAGATCTGCTCTGGGGCCTCAACGGCTCCCTGTCCCTCCTCGTGGTCGCCTTTCTCTCGCCTGTTCTGGGCGCCGTGGCCGACCTCTCGGGCAGAAAGAAGGGGCTGTTGGTGGCTTCCGGCCTCCTCTGCATCTTCCTGACCACTCAGCTCGCCTGGGTGGGACCGGGCATGGTCTTCTGGGGTATGGCGATATTCATAGCGGCGAACATCGTCTATCAGACCGGACAGGTGTTTTATAACGCCTTCCTGCCCGATCTGGCGTCGCCGCAGGAGGTCGGGCGTCTGAGCGGCTACGGCTGGGCATCGGCCTATGTCGGCGGCATAGCGGTGCTGCTGCTGGCAATGCCCCTGCTGCAAAACGGCAGCGCGGAAAAGGCTCGTTGGGTTTTCCTGCTCACGGCGCTGTTTTATCTCTGTTTTTCTCTGCCGGCATTCTTCTTCCTGCCCTCTGCGGCCGCGGCCGCGAGCGGGCTCGGCTGGCGCTCCTTTTTCTCCGCCGGTGTTCAGCAGGTAAAAACCACGCTCTCTCGGCTGGATCGATACCGCGAACTCAGCCGCTTCCTGCTCGCCTATTTTGTCTACATGGAAGGGGTCTCGACGATCGTCTATTACACCAGCATCTATGCGCAGGATACTCTGGGGTTCACCATGGCCGAGCTGGTCTACCTCTACCTGGTGCTGCAGTCCATCGGCGTCGCGGGGGCGGTGGGTTTCGGGCTGGTGAGCGACCGGATCGGCCCGCGCACTACCTTGATCGTGATCCTGATCCTGTGGAGCCTGGTCGGATTGGGCGCGGCCCTGACCACCAGCAAGACGGTCTTCTGGCTTGTGGCATCGGCAGGCGCGCTCTGTCTGGCTTCAGTCCAGGCGGTCAGCCGCTCCATGATCGCCCTCATGATTGAGCCCGACCAGCAGGCGGAGATCTTCGGTTTCTATGGCATCAGCGGCAAGCTATCGTCGGCCTTCGGGCCGCTGCTGTTCGGCTTGATCTCTCTCGCCAGCGGCAGCCAGCGGACGGCGATGCTGGCAGTCGGCGTGCTCTTTCTGGCGGGGCTGGTCTTGCTCCTGCGGGTGGCGGAGCCGAGGGCAAGGAGGGAGGCGGCTTATGGCCCTTAGAGAGCCTACGCTCAGGGTAACGATGCTTCCTCGCGATACGAATGCGCGGGGAACGATTTTTGGCGGCGTCATCCTGAGCCACATCGATCTGGCCGGCGCGGTCGCCGCCCGTCAGCAAGCGCCAAGGAATTTCGTGACCAAGGCGATGCACGAGGTGGCATTCATTGCGCCCGTCTATGTCGGGGATGTAGTGAGCTTCTACGCCGAGGTCACGCGTGAGGGCAAGACTTCTCTCACCGTTCGGGTCGAGGTGGAAGCCGAACGCTTCAGCGAACCCGGGAGGCGCGTCAGGGTTACCGAAGCCGAGGTGGTTTACGTGGCGATAGACGAACACGGCAAGGCCACGCCTATAAAGTGAGGAGGGGTTTTTGACTTTTCGGCGATTTGTTTATATAAGAAATACTTCAATATTAAATATCTCGAAGGAATCCATAACATTCTTATTCCAGCAAGATTTCTCACCGGGCGGCGGGCCGCCGGACAGACCCTTCTTCGTTGGTTTTTCCCTGCGATCGTTTTTGCTCTGTTGGCGCTGCCGCGGCCGGGCTATTGCCTGGCTGAACCCGGCGCGAGGGCATCGGATAACGCCCAGCTTGACGGCGGAAGAATCGGCTGCCGGGGCTGCAAGAACGACGGGTCCGAGGTCTCGCACCTGCTCGAGAAGGCGGATGCGCTGTATGCCGGTTTCAAAACGAAAGAGGCTTTAAACGAGCTTCTCAAAGTCCTGCAGCTCGACCCTCAGAACCACGAGGCGCTCTCCAAGATGGCGCGAGTCTACGTCGATTTCGGGGATCTGATTCCGGAGACAGGGAGCGATTGGCAGGAGAGGAAACTCAAGCAGTATGCCATTGCCGAGGAATATGCCCGCAAAGCGGTCAAGGCCGATCCCAACGGGACTTGGGGCCACTTCTACGTGGCCGCCTCATTGGGAAAGATCGCGATGCAGTCCTCTATCCCCAGACAGATCGATCTGGCCAAAGAGATTCGGACTGAGGTCGAAAAGGCGATCGCCTTGGATCCTCAAAACGGCTACGCCTACCACGTTTACGGAGTTTGGCACAGGAAGATGGCGGAGATCGGCCAGATGAGCCGTCTCTTGAGCTTCGCGGTTTTGTGGCGCTCGGTTCCGAAGGGGAGTTTGGAAAAGTCGGTCGAGTACCTGCAGAAAGCGCTCTCGTTGAATCCCACCGTTATCTCGCACCATCTGGAGTTGGCCAGGAGCTACGCGGCCATGGGGAAATGGCAGCCGGCCCGCAACTCGCTGAAGGCCGCCCAGGAGCTCCCCATCCAGTTTTCCGACGATCCTGTCAACAAGAAGGAAGCCCAGCAACTGCTCCAGGAGATCAAGGGGCGATAGCGGGGCAGGCCGAGCCGACGTTTTCGCTCAGAAACGACACGACTTCATCGTGCACCCCCTTGAGGGGCAGCCGGTGGCCGGCGTCGGGAAAGATGGCGACGCGAAAAGGTTTTCCCAGTGCCGCGAGGTGGTCGCGCAGGAGATACGCCTGGTTGGTGGGGACCAGTTGATCATTGCCGCCGTGCAGGATCAGCGTGGGAGCCTTCCAGTACGAAACTTCGGGAAGGACGCTGAACAGGCGCGAGTCGGCATCGCCGTTGGGACTTAACGATTGGCGCACCCATGACGCGGAAGTATCCGTGTAGAGGCGTTTGAGATCATAGGCCCCGGAGTGAAGAATGACGCCGCGGAGCCCCGGAACCTTACTTGCCAGCGTTGCCGTGAAAACGGCGCCGCGCGAGAAGCCGTAAATCGTCACCCGTTTTGGATCCACCCAGGAGAGTCCCGCCACCGCGGAGATCCCGTCCAATACCACCCTGTTGATTATTTCCTTGTCATCCATATCTCCGGGAACCTCGGTGCCCCCGTACCCGGGCAGAGAAACGGCCAAGCTCGCATAGCAAAGCTCTCTAGAGAACTGCTCGGCCGCAGGGAGGAGTCTGTTAGCCCCTTCTCCTCTCCAGCTATGGCCGTGGAGAAGAACCACCAGGGGAAAAGGACCATTGCCTGGCGGGCGGATGAGATAACCCTCGGCCCTTCCTCCCTGGCTCTGGTAAAAAAATTGCCCAGCCCCTCCCGCCGGGGCGTCGGCGAGCTCTTGAAGGGAAAAAATCGGCAGAGTGGCGCACCCGTAAATGAAAACGGCCAGCACCGGGACAAGAGCGGATCTTAAACGCATGAATGGCTTTTATACACCAGTTTCATTTAGAAATAAAGCTTTAAACCTTGAATATTTAGATCTTAAACGTCTACCCCGGAAACGGGCCGGGCGAAGGTTGCGCCCGCTCTCAGCTTCGAGTATCTATGCCTTAGTCATGGTCGAGGGATGGCATCGGCTGATTTTTTTTCTCGCCCTGCTGGTCGCGCTCTCCGCTTGCGGCAAGCCGGACAGCCAGCGCAGAGTCCTGCGCGTCGGCTTTGTCCCTTCCGAGAATGTTCAGCAGGTGGCTCAAAATGCCCAGCCGATCGTAGAGATTTTAGAGAAAAAGCTCGCAGTAGAGGTCCAGCCCTTTGTGGCGACGGACTACACCGGGGTCGTCGAGGCGCTGCGCGCCGATAAGCTGGACATCGCCTTTCTCAGTCCTGCTTCCTATGTGCTGGCGAAGAACGAGGCCAACGTCAAGGTGGTCCTGAAGTCCCATCGCAAGGGGCTGGCCCACTACTACGCCGCGATCATTACCCACGCGGACAGCGGGATTCGAACGCTGGGCGACCTGCGCAACAGGACCTTTGCCTTCGGCGATCCGCTTTCGACCACGGGCCACGTCTTTCCCAAGAAGATGTTCAAGGAGAACGGCATCGATCCGACCAAGGATTTCAAGAGCGTCCTCTATTCGGGCGGTCACGACGCCACCGTGCTTGCCGTGCTGAACCGCAAGGTCGACGCGGGGGCCACCTTTGCCAACTTTACCGACGGCAAGGATGCCGCGTGGATGCAGTATTTGAAAAATCCCGAAGAGCAGAAAAAAATCCGCGCTATCGCCTATTCCGAGCCGATCCCGGCGGATAATCTCGTCATCAGCTCCCACCTGGATCCGGGACTGGCGCAGAAGATCCAGGAGATCTTTCTCGAACTCAGCCGGGATCCCGCCGGCAACAAGATGCTCAGGGATCTCTATCAGATCGACGGCTTTGTCGCGGCGACCGACCAGGATTACGACTCTGTCCGAGAGGCCTTTAAGATCGCCGGCATCAATCTCAGGGAGGCGCTCCAGAGAAAGAAGCCATGACCCCTTCGGTGATCTCAGGGTCACGGTGAGGGAACTCGAACCATGACGCTCCTGCAGGTGAAAGAACTGTGCAAATCCTACGGTCCCTCGGTTCCGGTGCTGCGCAGCGTGAGTCTTAAAGTGGAACAGGGGGAGTTCTTGGGTCTGATCGGATTGAGCGGCGCGGGAAAGTCGACGCTGCTGCGCTGCATCAACCGTCTGGTCGAGCCCACTTCCGGCGAGATTTTGTTTGCCCAGGCGATCTTCGGCGATCAGGCCGACGGTTCGTGGAAAGACGTCCTCAAGCTGAACCAGCGGGAGCTGCGCTTGTTGCGCCGCAGGGTCGGGATGATCTTTCAACAGTTCAATATCGTAAAGCGCCTGTCCGTGATCGACAATGTCCTGTCGGGCGGCCTCGGCTACCAGCCTCCCCTGAAGAGCTGCCTCGGGCTTTTCTCGCGTGAGGACAGAGGCCGCGCCCTCGCGAATCTGGATCGGGTGGGGCTGCTGGACCATGCCTACAAGAGGGCCGACGAGCTGAGCGGGGGAGAGCAGCAGAGAGTAGCGATCGCCCGCACGCTCATGCAGAGGCCGGCGGTCATCCTCGCGGACGAGCCGGTTTCCAGCCTAGACCCTAAGCTCTCCCGCGTGGTTCTCGATATCCTGAAGCGGATCTGCGTCGAGGACGGTATCACGGCGCTGGCAAGCCTCCACACCCTGGATTTGGCCCGGGAGTATGCCGATCGGGTCGTGGCGCTCAAAGCGGGCCAGATCTTTTTCGACGGCCCGACCAAAGACTTTACCGAGGCCGTTGTGGAGGGGGTCTATGGCGGGACGAAATGAGTTCCGAACGGCCGCCGGGCTTCATCTCTTTGCTTCGATATCGTTGGGCGCCTTTAGCCGTCCCAGAGCCTTTTCTATAACGATGCGGAGATGGTCTGCATTAAAGGGTTTGGCAACGA
>MGSR01000168.1:703-14144 GCA_001798565.1 Deltaproteobacteria bacterium RIFCSPLOWO2_12_FULL_60_16 | reverse complement strand
CTATCTGTTTGAGTTCTCGACGACTAAGCATATATCTTTGGCGCTCGCATGTGCCAGCGGCCTAACCCCGACGGCCCTGTTATCCGTTTAAAGCTGAACTGCACGCAATGTCCCCCATTTACGAAAACTCTGTCAAGAATCATTTTGCCAGCATACGCGGGCAATCTGGGAGCCTATTTCTGTGCAGTTGAAGGGAAGGGGAGTTATCTTTCTTCGAACAGTGCCTTGACGAAGTCGGTGGGATCGAAGGGCTGGAGGTCGTCGATCTCTTCGCCGACGCCTATAAATAAACAGGTCAGCTCAAGGTGACCACTTCTGCCGCCTTTTTGCGCTCAGTGGCGGCGCATGTTTCGCCGTCGCCTGGAGCGGTTTGTTAGGCGTCGTGCCGAACCCGCTGGTGCCGGTGCACCGCGCAATAAACCCTCCGTGCTGAGATCCTCGTCGAGGTCTGGCCAGTGAATGCCGTAACCGGCAGCGCACACCTTCCAATTCGACCGCTGTTTCGTTGTTCCGCCCAAAAGTCTCGGATACCAAACTAAGGGCACGGAGATAGTCCGACCATCCATCAAATCGACCGTCAACGTGTCTTCCGAGACACGCACATCCCGTACCCGCTCGTCAGCGCTTAGTGCCAATATGCCCATGCCATGCCTCCAACAGTTTTTCTCGGTTCTCTTCGATCAGGGCTCTGATTCTGCCCAGTTCCCTCGGTGCAAAACCGAAATTCCGCGCCAGTGCTAACGGCTGAAGCCAGAACTTCGCTGACAGATCATCTCGGTCCACGTGGACGTGAGGTGGCTCGTTCGGTTCGTGGCTGAAGAAATACATGCGGTACGGACCACTCCTTAACACCGTTGGCACGGTAATATCCTACCACATGCGTCGTATATCGCCTATACGAAAACCCTGTCAAAAACCGTTTCGCCAGCAAACTCTGTCAATCCAGCAGCCTATTTCTGCGCAATTAGAGCGGAGGGGAGTTATCTATCTTCGAACAGCGCCTTATAGCTCAGCCTGCGCCGAAGATCCGCGAACAGAATGGTTAGGTTCCGATAATCTCGTTCAATCCTTCAATAACCTGAGCCAATTCCTCTGGAGACGCCCGACCGATCACCTTCCCTATCCTTTCGACCGCTAGCGTTCGGATCTGGCTGATTTTGACCCATGACTTTTTTTTAAGCCCCCTCGCATGAAGTTCGAGCGTTAAAGGAAAGCCCGCCCGTTTCGGCAAAAGCCTTTTCAAACGCAGGATCGAGTTTGGCGCACTCTCGGGCAAGGCGGTTCTTCTCGATCCGCGCGAGTTTCTCCACGACAGCCTCCTCGATAGCCTTGCTGCGGTTGGGAAAGACCTGTTTCTTGACCAATTGATCGAGACGGTCCAGGGTGGATTCATCAAAAAAAATTGCAACTTTGGATCTTGCCATAACTCACCAACGATCTGCCTCAAACAGCGCCTTGACGAAGTCCGCGGGATCGAAGGGCTGGAGGTCGTCGATTTCTTCGCCGACGCCGATGTACTGAACCGGCACGCCCAGCTCCTCCTGGATGCCGATGATCACGCCGCCCTTGGCGGTCCCGTCGAGCTTGGTCAGCGCGATTCCGGTGATGTCCATCGCCTCCTTGAAGACCCGCGCCTGCTGCAGGGCGTTCTGGCCGGTAGTGGCGTCGAGAACCAAAAGGGTCTCGTGTGGCGCCCCTTCCTGTTCCTTGGCGGTGACGCGGCGGATTTTCTTCAGCTCCTCGACCAAATGGACTTTGGTATGGAGTCTTCCTGCGGTGTCGATCAATACGACGTCCGCTTGACGTTTCTTGGCCGCATGGAGAGCGTCGAAGACGACCGCGGATGGGTCCGCCCCCGGTTTATGCTTTACCACCTCGGCTCCGGCCCTCTGCCCCCACACCTCCAATTGCTCTATGGCGGCGGCGCGGAAGGTATCCGCGGCGGCGAGCAGGACCTTTTTGCCTGATTGCCGGTACTGCGCGGCCAGTTTGCCGATGGTCGTGGTTTTCCCGACCCCGTTGACGCCGAGGAAGATGACCACCCAGGGGGATGCCGGGAGCGCGGCCGGCGCGCTCGTTTTGGCGGATGCCGTGAGCAGGCTTACAATCTCCTGCTGCAAACAGGCGGAGAGACTCCTGGCGGCCTCATCGCTTCCCTTGGGAGCCTGCCGCCTGACCGCCTCGATCAGCCTCTCGGTCCCTTTGACTCCCACGTCGGCCGACAGCAGGATCTCTTCCACGGAGGCGAGCGCCTCCTCGTCCCAGGGCCGGCCCTGAAAAACCTGCTCCAATCTTTGCACCCAGCCTTGACGGGTTTTTGCCAGGCCAGTTTTTAAGCGCTGAAAAAAAGAACTACTCTCCATAGAACAAACCCTTACCATTTCTCAGCCCGGTCAAAAAGAGTCGCTCGGGGACTCGCCTCGCTCATCGAAAGCAATATAGTTGTGGTTAATCCGAACCTGCACGACTGGTGCTTTCGACTCGCTCGGCAAGCCCCCTCGCTTTTGGGGGTGGAACGCCTCGCTCCTTTTCAGCCCGGTCAAAAAGGTCCCAGATACGAGGCGCGCGAAGAGTCGGCGAGCGGAGGCGTACTTAAGTAGTACGTTGGAGGGAGACGATCGAGCGCAACGAAGTAGATGGGCCTTTTTCAGCGGGCTGCTAGGACATTCGCACGGAGACGACCTTGGACACCCCCGGCTCCGCCATGGTGATGCCGTAGAGCACCTCGGCCGCCTGCATGGTCCTCTTGTTGTGAGTGATGAGGATGAACTGGGAGGTCTGGCTCATCTCTTTGATCATCTCGTTGAAGCGGTCGAGGTTGGCGTCGTCGAGGGGAGCGTCCACTTCGTCGAGGAAGCAGAAGGGGCTCGGCTTGGTGAGAAAGATGGCGAAGAGCAGGCTCACGGCGGTCAGAGCCTTTTCTCCGCCTGAGAGCAGCGTGATCGACTGCAGCTTCTTGCCCGGCGGCTGGGCGATGATGTCGACCCCGGTCTCGAGGTAGTCGTTCTCGTCGGTCAGGACCAGGCGCGCCTTGCCGCCGCGGAACAGGCGCGGGAAGATCTCTTCGAAGCGCCTGTTGATTTCCTCGAAGCTCTCCTTGAAGCGGAGCCGGCAGATGCGGTTGAGCTTGACGATGGTGCGCTGGAGATCGGCCATCGACTGCTCCAGATCCTGCTTTTGCTGGCTCAAGAACTGGTAGCGGCTGTTGAGCTCTTCGAATTCGCCGATGGCGGCGAGATTGACCTCGCCCATCCGCTCCAGCCGTTCTCTCAGCTCCTCGATCTCGGCCGAAAGCTCCTCCTCGGAAGCTCCAGCCGGCTCCTCGCCGACCGTCTCCCTGAGATCGAGATCGTATTTTTCCCTGATATTTTCAAACAGGTGCTGCAGGTTGAGCCTTTTTTCCGACAGCAGCAGCTGGAACTGGTTTTTCTCCTCCTGGGACTCCTGCACCGAGGGGCGGATCCCCTTTACCGCCTCGTCAAGCTCGGACAGCCGCCGCGAGACCTCGCGGTATTTCCGGCGCTCGCCTTCCAGCCTTTCTTCCAGAGCCGCCAGCGCCTTCGTGCCTTCCGCCACCGACGTCTCGGCTGAGCGGGACGCCTCCGCCAGCTGCTCGATCTTTTGACGCATCTGGGCGATCTCGGTTTCGCGGGCGCCTATTTGCTCGGAGAGCTCGCGCTGGAGTCGCAGCCGGTTTTCCAGGTTGAGGTGAGCGTTTTCCTTTCTTTCGCCCAACGCCGCGCCGCGGATCCTCGACTCGGTGACCTCTCTTTCCAGCTGCTCGGAGCCCTTCGCCAGCCGGACCGACAGCTCCTGTCTTTCAGCGAGATTTTTCTGCCGCCCGGTTTGTCTCTGGAGCAGCGCGGCCATTTCCGCCTGACATTGTTCGATCTCTCGCCCTAACGAGCGCGCGGCTGCCGATAACTCGTCCTCCTCCTGCTGCAGCATGCGGAGAGCGGCCTCCAGCCGCTCCACTTCCTGGTCCGACTGGGCCAGCTCGTGCTCCGAGCGGATTTTATCCACGGCGAGACGGTGGCCTTCCTCTATGAGGGCGGCCCGCCGCGCCTCGGTCCGTTCCATCTCGCCCCTCAGCTCCTCCGCCTTTTTCTGTTCGCCGGCCAGCTCCACTTCCAGCCCCGCCAGGACCGCTTCCAGTTCTTTCATGAGCCGTCTCTGGGCAAGCAGACTGCCTTCGAGGCCGTTCAGGCTGCCGCCGCTCACCACCCCCATGGAGTCGATCACCTCGCCCTCCGGGGTGACCAGGGTGCAGACGAAGCCGTTGCGGTTCCACAGCCTCAGACCGGACTTGAGATCCCGGACCATGACCACGTCCCCCAACAGGTATTCGGCGACTTCCTTGTAGCCGTCTTTCACAGCGACGACGTTCAGCAGCGGCGCGACCACCTCCGGCTCGGTCAACGGGAGAGGACGGCGCTCCATCCTCGACAACTGGCGCGGGATGAAGCTCCCCCGGCCGGAAGATTCGCGCTTCAAATACTCGATGGCCTCGATGCCCTCGTCGTGGCCCCGTACGATGACGTACTGGAGCCGGTCTCCCAACACCGCCGTCAACGCCTTCTCGTAGCTCTCCGGCGCCTCGATCACCTCGGCGACGAGCCCATGGACCCCTTCGAAGGCGGCCTCCCTCTGCCGCTTGAGCATAATGGTCCGCACGCCCTCGTGGTAGCCTTCGTAATTTTTCTGCAATGCCTCGAGCGAGACGAGACGGGAGCGGGTGTCGTTCAGCCGTTCCTTCAAGGCCGCTATCTTGAGATCCTGTCCTTCCTGGATCTTGCTCCACTTCTCCAGGGCGCCCGCCGCCTCGCCGGCTTCGCGCTCGATCTCACCGGCGCGCCGCACGGCGCCTTCGAGGGCGGATTTTCGTTCCCCCTGCTTTTCCCGCCAGCCCTCCAGGGCGCGGGCCGCTTGAGATTTCTCGTTGCGGTTTCTGGCGCGCTCCCGCTCGGTTTCGCCGCGCTGTTTTTCTTTCAGCACGGCTTCGTTCTTCAGGTGGGATCCCTGGTTCGCGGCGCCGATGAGGGCTTCTTTTTCCCGCTCCACCTCGCTCTGGAGATCGCGCATCCGGAGCTTGATTTTTTCCAGCTCCTTTTCCTTGTCCTTGAGATAGGTCTCCTCGAAGAGGGAGAGCTGGACGAACTCCTCCTGGGCCTTCTGCAGCCCTTCTATCTCAACGGCGAGCGAGCGGAGCTTCTCGCGCAGTTGGAGCAGCTCGGACTCGCCCTTTTGCATGGCGTCGTCCAGTCCGGCGCGGTCCCTCTTGTAGAATTCGATGCGCTGCTGCACCCCCTGGAGCCGGACCTTGTTTTGATAAACCGCTTCCTGTTGCAGGCCGATCTCCTTCTCGGCTTCCAGAAGGGCGAGCTTGGTCCTTTCTACTTCCGCCTCCTTGGAGTGGAGCGAAGCTGCGAGCTCGGCCAGGCGGTCCTCCACCGCCTTTAGCTTGGCCTCATGCGCGGCGATCCCCTCCTCGAGCCCTTTGCGCTGCCGGGCCGCCCAGACCAGCTCTTTTTCCTTGAGATCTTTCTTTAAGCTCCGGTATCGCTCCGCCTTCTTCGCCTGCAGCTCCATGCTGCGGATCTGTCTCTCGATCTCGCGCACGATATCGCTGACGCGCAGGAGATTTTGCTGCGTCCGCTCAAGTTTTCGCTCCGCGACCAGCTTGCGGCTCTTGTACTTGCTCGTGCCGGCGGCCTCCTCGATGATGGATCTGCGCTCTTCGGGCTTGGCGTTGACCAGCTCGTCGACCCGGCCCTGCTCCACGATGGAGTAGGCCTTGTTGCCGACCCCGGTGCCGAGGAAGAGCTCGATGACATCTTTGAGGCGGCAGGTGATCTTGTTGATGGAATATTCCGACTCGCCCGAGCGGAAGAGCCTGCGCGTGACCATGATCTCGCTGAAGCCGTTGTACTCCGCGGGCCCCCGCCCATCCTCGTTGTCGAAGACCAGGGAGGCCTCGGCCATGCCGGTCGGCGGGAGGCTTTCGCTGCCGTTGAAGATCACGTCCTCCATGAGGTGGCCGCGCAGATGGCGCGCGCTTTGCTCTCCCATGACCCATCTGAGAGCGTCGACGACGTTCGACTTGCCGCAGCCATTGGGGCCGACGATGGAGGTGATTCCGGGGGTGAAGTCTAAAAGCGTCCTTTGGGCAAAGGACTTAAACCCCACCAGTTCAAGGCGTTTCAGGCGCATGCCAAGAGCAGATCTCTAGAAAAGCGTGATTTATACAACACTATTTCACAAGCGCGGCGGGGAGTCAAGGAGAAATTACAATATGAGGGATGTCCGGCGGAACCTACCACAATATGTTGGGTGCCGGGCAGGAATAGAACTATTTTTCTAAAAGCTCCGTATTCCAATAGGATACGTCCACTGTATTCAGAAAGGGGAGCCACTCGCGATAGCGGGAGAGGTTGAATGTCTCCTGCATGAAAGGGGTCCATTTCGGCTTATACGGTCTCCTGAGAAGGTTTATGCCCGCCTCGTGCGGCGTCCGTCCGCCTTTTTGGCGGTTGCATTCCTGGCAGGAGCAGACCACGTTTTCCCAGATGGAAGTTCCCCCCTTGGAGCGAGGTATGACATGGTCCAGATTCAGGTCGTGGCGCGGCAGTCTTCTGCCGCAGTACTGGCAGGTGCATTTGTCTCTGGCGTAGATATTGTAACGGCTGAAACGGACCTGACGCTTGGGCACGCGGTCATAGCCTACCAGCAGGATCACTCTGGGGACCCTTATCACCCGGTTGACCAATCCCACCGATTCATCGCGCATGGACACGGAGAGGTCGCTCCAGCTGTCGAAGTCGAAAGTTTGATATTGGTCGTTTACCGCCCTGGCGATTCCCTGGTAGAGCAGGGTGAAGGCCCGGCGAACCGACGTGACATGTATGGGAAGGTAGGAGCGATTGAGGATCAGGACCTTGGTGTTCAGGATCGAGTAGGTCGGGACTGTAGCAGTGTAGTTCATAGCATCCCTTGCAGAACTATAACGGCTTTTTATTGCAGCCAGAAAAACTACTCTAACATATCGTTGCAGTTAGGCAAAGTCAACCCGATTCGGGACCGGAAAATCTCTTTTAAAGCCCTTGATATAGTCATGGAATTAGACTATAAATAGTCTGCTTTTGTATTCGGTTTGCGACCCTGACGGATCTCCAATGCTGAGGAGAGATCCCCCCCTGGCCCCCCTAAACGAACCCAGATTTCAGAAACAGAGATCATGAAGCAGGATATCTTTATCAACTGCACGCCTCAAGAAAGCCGCATCGCCATCGTCGAAGACGGCTCTCTGGCCGACTTCCTGGTCGAGAGAAAGCAGGAAAGAGGGGTGGCCGGGAACGTTTACAAGGGCAAAGTCGCCCGCGTCCTTCCCGGAATGCAGGCCGCTTTCGTCGACATCGGCCTGGACAAAGCGGCCTTCATCCATGTTTCGGATTTCTCCACGGTGCCCGAGGCAAGCCCGTCGACGACCGAGGACGAGATCATTTTCGAGCGGCCCAAGCCGGTCCAGCATCGGCGTCTCCCGATAGAGCGGCAGCTCAGCCGCGGGCAGGAGATACTGGTGCAGGTCGCCAAGGATCCCATCGGCATGAAAGGGGCGCGGCTGACATCCCACATTTCACTGCCGGGACGCTACCTGGTTTTTATGCCGACGACGAACCACGTCGGGATCTCGCGCCGGATCGAGGACGACAAGGAGCGCAAGCGGCTGAAGGAGATCGCGCTTTCTCTCCTGACCGACGAGGGGGGGTTCATACTGCGCACGGCGAGCGAAGAGCGCAGCAAGCGGGAGATTCAAAACGATCTGGGATTTCTCACCAAGCTGTGGGGCAGGATTCAAAACAAGGCCGAGGGGGCGGCTGCCCCCGTGCCCATCCACCAGGATCTCGATCTCATCGCCCGCACCATACGGGACTTTTTCACCACGGAAACCCACCAGGTCGTGATCGATCAGATGAAGGAATACCGGCGCATTCTCGATTTCGTCGGGCACTTTATGCCTCGCTTGAAGTCGAAGATCGCGCTCTACACGCAGGCAGAGCCGATCATGGACTACTATGGGGTCGAGGAAAAAATCACCAAGGCCCTGGAGCGCAAAGTATGGCTCCACTCCGGGGGTTACATCACCATAGAGCGGACCGAGGCGTTGACGGCGATCGACGTGAATACCGGCCGCTTCGTGGGCAAGAGGAATCAGGAGGAGACCATCCTCAAGACCAATCTCGAAGCGGCGCCGGAGATCGTCCGCCAGCTGCGTCTGAGGAATGTCGGCGGCATCATCATCATCGACTTCATCGATATGGAGAAAGAGGGCAACCGGAAAAAGGTCTACGAGGCCTTGAAAGAGGCGATCAAGAAGGACAAGGCCCGGACGAATATTCTCAAGATATCCGAGCTGGGCCTGGTGGAGATGACGCGCCAGAGGACTAGGGAGAGCCTGGAAAACATGCTGCTGGGCCCCTGTCCCTACTGCGAAGGGCGGGGCCGGATCAAATCCCATATCACCGTGGCCTACGAGATTCTCAGGGCGATCAAGAGGGAAAAGACTCACCTGGAAGACGGCAAGAGAATCGTGGTGCGTCTCCATCCGGAGGTCGCGAACTTCCTCTACGACGAGGAAAGCCGCGGCCTGGACCACCTGGAGCGGGAGATCAATCACAAGATCATCATCAAGGCCGCTGAGAACCTGCACCATGACCAGTACGAGATCTCGACGATCTAGTCGGCTGGTCGCCATCAGCACCTCTTAGCACCTGCGGCGTGGAAGCGCGCGGTGCTTTCTAAGGCGATAGCCATGGGCGACGCTGGAAAACAATTTCATCAGCTCCTTGGGCGGAGAATTCTCCTCATGGACGGGGCTATGGGGACGATGATTCAGGCCCTGAAGTGCGACGAGAAGGATTTCCGCGGCGCGCGCTTCGCAGACCACCACCGGCCGCTCAAGGGGTGCAATGACCTCCTCTCGATGACGCAGCCCGAGGCCGTGGCGGAGATACACGAGAAGTATCTGGAGGCGGGCGCGGATATCATCGAGACCAACACCTTCAACGCCAACGCTATCTCCCTGTCCGACTATGGTCTGGAGGAAGAGGCCTACGGCATCAACGTCGCTGCCGCCGGGCTGGCCCGGCGCGCCGTGGAGCGCATCCAGAGGAAGACGCCCGAACGGCCCCGCTTCGTCGCGGGCTCGATGGGACCGACCAATCGAACCGCCTCTCTCTCCCCCGACGTCAGCAACCCGGCCTACCGGGCCGTGACCTTCGACCGGCTCGTCCAGGCCTATTACGACCAGGCGCGGGGGCTGGTGGACGGGGGAGTCGATCTGCTCCTGCCCGAGACCACCTTCGACACGCTGAATCTGAAGGCCTGCCTCTTTGCCCTCACGAAGCTGTTCGAGGAGCGCGGAGTTCGCCTGCCGATTCTGGCCTCGGTGACGATTACCGACCGGAGCGGACGCACCCTTTCGGGCCAGACGCTGGAGGCCTTTCTCACCTCGATCGCGCATGCGCCGCTGGCGGCCGTGGGAATCAATTGCGCCTTCGGGCCGCACCAGATGACGCCTTTTGTCGAGGAGCTTGCCCGGCTTTCCCACCTTCCTACGTTCGCTTATCCCAATGCCGGTCTGCCCAACGAGTTCGGCGCCTACGACATGACGCCTGACGAGATGGCCGGGGCGCTCGGCGAGTGGACGAAAGAAGGCTGGCTCAACTCGGTCGGCGGCTGCTGCGGCACGACCCCGGAGCACATCCGGGCCATCGCCGAGGCGGTCGGCCAGGCGCGCCCGCGCGCGCCCGGCGAGCGCGACGGCTTTACCCACTTGAGCGGGCTGGAGAGGCTCACGATCCGTCCGGATTCCAATTTCATTATGATCGGGGAGCGCACCAACGTGGCGGGCTCGCGCAAGTTCGCGCGGCTCGTCCGGGAGGAAAAGTACGAGGAGGCCCTGGTGGTGGCCCGGGAGCAGATCGAGGGCGGCGCCAATATCATCGACGTGAACATGGACGAGGCGATGCTGGATTCGGCCCAGGCGATGGCGACGTTTCTCAACTACATCGCGGCCGAGCCGGAGATCGCCCGCGTCCCGATCATGATCGACAGCTCGAACTTCGACGTCATCGAGGCGGGGCTCAAATGCGTGCAGGGGAGGTCCGTCGTGAACTCCATCTCGCTCAAGGAGGGCGAGGAGGAATTCAGGCGGCGCGCCCGCCTGATCCAGCGTTACGGGGCGGCCGTGGTGGTCATGGCCTTCGACGAGGAGGGGCAGGCGACCTCGATCGAGCGCCGGCTGGCGATCTGCGAGAGGGCGCACCGGATCCTCACCGGGGAGATCGGCTTTGACGAGAGCGACATCATCTTCGACACCAACATCCTCATCGTGGCCACCGGGATCGAGGAGCACAACGACTACGGGGTCAACTTTATAGAGGCGGCGAGGCGGCTCAAGACCCTCTTCCCGCGCTGTCACATCTCCGGCGGGGTCAGCAATATCTCGTTTTCCTTTCGCGGCAATGACGCGGTCCGCGAGGCGATGCACGCCGCCTTTCTTTACCACGCGATTCAGGCCGGCATGGATATGGGAATCGTCAACGCGGGGCAGCTGGCCGTCTACGAGGAGATCCCGCAGGATCTCCTGGATCGGGTCGAAGATGTACTTTTCAACCGCCGTCCCGACGCCACCGAGCGGCTGCTCGAGTTCGCCGAACAGGTGAAGGGGAGTAAAAGGGCGGTGGAACAAGAGGCGGCCTGGCGTGAGGAAGGCGTCGAGCATCGGCTCTCTCACGCGCTCATCAGGGGGATAGTGGATTACATCGAGCGGGATCTGGATGAGGCGCTTCAGAAGTACTCTCGTCCGCTTGAGATTATCGAGGGACCGCTCATGGACGGCATGAACGTGGTCGGCGACCTGTTCGGTGAAGGCAAGATGTTTCTCCCCCAGGTGGTCAAGAGCGCCCGGGTGATGAAAAAGGCGGTGGCCTACCTTACGCCTCTCCTGGAGGCCGAGAAGCGGGCAGCCAAGCAGAGCGAGCGGCGAGTCAGGCTGGTGTTCGCCACGGTGAAGGGCGACGTGCACGATATCGGCAAGAACATCGTCGGCGTGGTGCT
Organism: Deltaproteobacteria bacterium RIFCSPLOWO2_12_FULL_60_16; assembly: GCA_001798565.1. Lineage (GTDB taxonomy): Bacteria > Desulfobacterota > Binatia > UBA9968 > UBA9968 > UBA9968. The sequence continues at coordinate 3,026 of MGSR01000168.1, read as the reverse complement.
CGGCTGCAACAACTACGAAGTTATCGACCTCGGCGTCATGGTGCCGGCGGACAAAATCATCGAGACCGCGATCCGGGAGAAGGCGGACATCATCGGCCTGAGCGGGCTGATCACGCCGTCGCTGGACGAGATGGTGCACGTGGCCAAGGAGATGGACCGCCGGGGGCTCAAGCTGCCGCTGCTCATCGGCGGCGCCACCACCAGCAAGAGGCATACGGCGGTGAAGATCGCCCCGGCTTACCGGCGCGAGACCGTGCACGTGATCGACGCCTCGCGCGCCGTCCCCGTGGTGGGGAGCTTGAGCGCCCCGGGCAGCCGGGAGGCCCTCGACCGGAAGAATCGTGCCGAGCAGGAGGAGATGCGCCGGCAGTACGAAAGCAGGATGGTTGCGGAGATCCTCACTTACGAAGAGGCGGGGCGGCGCAAGCTGCACGTCGAGTGGGATGAGTCCCATGTCTCCGTCCCGGCATTCACCGGCCGCCGGGTGCTCAAGGACTTTCCTCTGTCGGAGCTTGCCGCCTATATCGACTGGTCTCCCTTTTTCCACACCTGGGAGATGCGGGGCCGCTACCCGGACTTGCTTCAGGACCCGGTTCGGGGCCCGGCAGCGAGGGAGCTGTTCGCCAACGCCCAGGAGCTGCTCAACGAGATCGTGGAGAAGCGGCTGCTCAAGGCGCACGCGGTTTACGGCTTTTATCCGGCCAACAGCGTCGGCGACGATATCGTTCTCTACGTCGATGCCGGACGCGGCGGCGAGCTCGCCCGCTTCCACACGCTGCGCCAGCAGAAGGAGAGCCAGCGCGGCAAGCCCCAGTTCGCCCTGGCCGATTTCATCGCCCCGCTGGACTCCGGCATCGTGGACTACATCGGCGCCTTCGCCGTGACCGCCGGCTACGGCGTCCAGGAGCTCGTCCAGCGCTTCGAGAGCGAGCACGATCAGTACAACTCGATCATGGCCAAGGCGCTGGCGGATCGGTTGGCCGAGGCCTTCGCCGAGTATCTTCACAAGCGGGCGCGAGCGGAATGGGGCTACGGTAAGGACGAGAACTTGAGCCACGAGGATCTCATCGCCGAGGCCTACCGGGGCATCCGGCCGGCGCCCGGCTATCCGGCCTGTCCGGATCACACGGAAAAGCGGATTCTCTTTAACCTGCTCGAGGCGGAAAAAGCGACGGGCATTACGCTCACGGAGAGTTTTGCCATGCTGCCGGCCGCTTCCGTCAGCGGGCTCTACTTCGCGCACAGAGAAGCGCGCTATTTCGCCGTGAGCGCCATCGGCAGGGACCAGGTGGAGGCCTACGCCGCGCGCAAGGGGATGACGGTTTCCGAGGTCGAGCGCTGGCTCTCCCCGGTGCTTGCCTACGACCCGGCGCGACTCTCGAAAGGGGCATCCTCCTAGGAAAACTCTGTTCGGGGACTTACCTCATGCAGACCGGAAGCGCCTGTCTGTGAGCGGCGCTCATCGCCGAAGGCGTCTCTCAAGATCGATGCAATAGCTCCCTCGGGGAACGCGCTCTCGGCTGCGGCCGATAGACCTCTGCTTAGACCGAAGCTTTCGGGTCGGACGTCCGCAGCCTCGCTCGCGCTCCCCTCGGTCGCTCCGTAAAGCGAGGGGGTTTGCTGAGCAAGCCCAAAGCATCGAGCGTAAACGGTTCAAAGAACCCACTGGCCCATTGCTTTGGGCGGGCGAAGCAGACCTCCGAGCGACTCCTCTTGCTTTCGGGAAGCGAGGTAAGTCCCCGAACGAACCTTCCGACCTGCACTGCACGTTGGTCTGCGTTGCGCAGGCTTGACTTAGGAGAAGCGGGTCGGGTATGCAGCGTAAGAAACCTATGCAGAAAGATCTGAGAAGTTTCATCAAGCAGCTGGAGCTTCAGGGTCCTGGCGAGTGGATCAGGATTAAGAAAAAAGTAAGCCCGAAGTACGAGGCTACGGCGATTCTTTTCAAGCTCGAAGAACAGGCGAGATACCCCGCCGTCTATTTCGAGCAGCTCGAAGGCTACTCCATTCCGGCCGTCACCAACGTTCACGCCACGCGCAAGAGACTGGCGCTCGCCCTGGAGGTGGAAGAGGGCGGGCTGGTCGAAGAATACAAGAGAAGAGAAAGCAACCGAATCCAGCCCGAGCCGGTCCGCGGCGCTCCTGTCAAAGAGGTCGTTCATGCCGGCGCCGATGTGGACCTGAATAGCCTGCCCCTGTTCACCCACTTCGACATCAACACGGCGCCCTACATCACAGCCGGGATCGTCGTTGCCAGAGATCCGCTTTCGCAGGTGCGAAACTTGAGTTTCAACCGCGGCATGCTGGTGGGCAGGAATCGCCT
>MGSR01000168.1:0-653 GCA_001798565.1 Deltaproteobacteria bacterium RIFCSPLOWO2_12_FULL_60_16 | reverse complement strand
CCGAAGAGAAAGACAAACCCCTGGAGATCGCCATCGTCTTGGGCGTCCATCCGGCCTTTTCTATCGGGGCTCTGGCCCTCGCCCCTTTCGACGTCGATGAGTACGACGTCATCGGCGGCATGCTCGGCGAGCCGGTGCCGCTGGTCAAATGCGAGACCGTGGATCTCGCAGTCCCGGCCAACGCGGAAATTATCTTGGAGGGGAAGATTCTGCCGCATGTCCGTGAAGACGAAGGTCCCTTCGGCGAATACTCCGGCCATTCCGTGGGGGTCGACAAGCACCACGTGGTCGAGATTACCGCGACGACCCAGCGCCGGAATCCCATCTATCAAGATGTCTTTACCGGCCACGCCGAGCACCGCATCATGGGCGCCATCCCCAGGGAGTCGGCGATTTTCAAGGCGGTCAAGGCCGTGGCCCCTGGCACCCGCGCCGTCCATATGCCGGTCTCCGGCTGCTGCCGCTTTCATTGCTATATTTCGCTCGACAAGAGAAACGAGGGCGAGGTGCGCAGCGCGGTCTTCGCGGCGCTGGCGGCCGATCTCTACCTCAAGCTCGTCGTCGTGGTGGATGGGGACATCGACGTTTACAATGAAAGAGAAGTCCTCTGGGCGATGGCCAACCGCTTCCAGGGAGACAGGGACATTCTCGTC
>MGSR01000167.1:1149-6672 GCA_001798565.1 Deltaproteobacteria bacterium RIFCSPLOWO2_12_FULL_60_16 | reverse complement strand
GGTGGATAGCTCCGTCACCGCCGGAATTCTGGTGGAGGAAGGTTATGAGGTGGCGGGGGTTTCGCTGCGCTTGTGGGAATGTCAGCGCGAGCAGCCGCAAAATTGCTCCGATCATCTCGGGGCGAAAACGGTGGCCGGACTTCTCGGGATCCCGCATACCCTGGTCGATTTGCGCTCGGAGTTCGCCAGCGCGGTGGTCAGGCCGTTTGCGCGCAGCTATCTCCACGGCCGCACGCCCAACCCCTGCGTCGCCTGCAATCGCGATTTCAAGCTCGGCGCGCTCTTGGAGTGGGCGAAGGCGGAGGGGGCGGAGTACGTCGCCACGGGTCATTACGCCCGCTTGAGCCGCGACCGCGCCGGCGGCGGGGTCTCTCTGTTCCGCGGCGCCGACCGGCAAAAGGATCAATCGTATTTTCTCTTCGCCCTCTCGCAGGAGCAGCTTGCCCATACCCTTTTTCCTTTGGGCGATCTGGTCAAGGCCGAGGTGCGCCGGAAGGCGAGGAATCTTGGATTGCCCGTTGCCGATCGTCCCGAGAGCCAGGACATCTGCTTCGGCGACTACAAGGCGCTGGTGGAGTCCTTCGCCGAAGAGGAGGAGCTGGACGGAGGCGAAATCGTCGATCGGAACGGAACGGTGTTGGGACGCCATCAGGGGATCCACCGGTTGACCGTCGGGCAGCGCAAAGGGCTGGGACTGTCGGCCTCCCGTCCGCTTTACGTCCTCGAGATAGACGAGGCGGGCAGGCGCGTGATCGTAGGGGGGAAAGAGGAGCTCGGTTGCAGCGGGTTAACAGCCGGGTCGGTCCATTGGGTTGAGCCGCAGGAGAGAGAAGAATTTCCCGCCGAGGTCCAGCTCCGCTACCGCTCCCAGCCGGTTCCGTGTCTGGTGCGGGTCGAGGCAGACGGGACTTGCGAGGCGCGCTTTGAGAGCGTTTTTCCCCCGGTGAGCCCGGGCCAGGCGGCGGTCTTCTACAGGGGAGACCAGGTCCTGGGCGGGGGGTGGATAGGGAAGGCCATCAAGTAAAAAGTAAAAAGGCAAAACATCGAAGGGCACTTTGGATGATTTTTACTTTTGACTTTCTACTTTTGCCTTTGCCGAAGGCGTAGCATGAAGATCGCCATAACCACGCTCGGCTGCAAGATCAACCAGTATGACTCCGCGGTCATTCGGGCGCGCCTTGAGGACGGGCACTTCTTTGTTCCCTTCGATGAACAGGCCGACTTCTATATCATCAACAGCTGTACGGTAACGGACCGCGCCGACTGGGAGGCGCGCCAGCTGGTGCGGCGCGCCAAGCGGCTGAGCCCCGAGTCGAGAGTGCTGCTTACGGGCTGTTATGCGCAGGTCAACCCCGGGCAGGTCGCCCGGGTGCCCGGCGTGGATTACATCGTAGGGCTTAACCGGCTGGATGATTTGGTGCGTTTCGTTGGCGAAGCGGACGAGAACCGGCCGGACGGCGTGAAGGTATCCGTCGTTGATGTCAAAAAAGAGCGGGGCGTTCCAGTGCTGGGCGCGAGCGAGTTCCCGGATCATACGCGCGCCTTTGTCAAGATTCAGGAGGGGTGTAATTATTCCTGCGCCTACTGCATCATCCCGACCGCGCGGGGACCGGGCCGCAGCGTCGCGCCGGAAGAGGTGCTGGCGCAAATCCGCTCTTTGGCCGAGAGGGGCTTTGTGGAGATAGTGCTGACCGGCATTCATCTGGGAGGCTACGGCCAGGATCTCCGGCCGAAAATAGACCTGACCTCGCTGCTGGAAAGAATCATTGAGCGCGGGCTCATTCCGCGGGTGCGTTTGAGCTCTCTGGACCCGCGCGAGTTGCCGGAGCGGCTCCTTCGGCTGATGGCCCGGTCGGACGCGCTCTGTCCCCATCTTCACGTGTGCGCGCAGGCGGGAGAGGACCGGATCCTCAAGCGGATGCGGCGCAACTACGACACGGCTTACTATCGGGAGGTCGTCACTGCGGCCCGGGAAATGCTTCCGGACGCGGCGCTGGGAAGCGACATCATCGTCGGCTTCCCGGGTGAAAGCGACGGAGATTTCCGCCGGTCTCTCGAATTCTTCGATTCCCTGCCGCTGACTTATTTTCACGTGTTCCCCTACTCGATTCGGAGCGGCACAGTGGCCGCCGGCCTCGAAGGCCAGGTGCCTCCGGCGATCAAAAAGGAACGGGGTGGGAGGATGCGGGAGCTGGGCGCGAAGAAGAAAAGCGAGTTTTACCGCGGCTTCATCGGGCGGCGGGCGGCCGTCCTGGTGGAGCGGGCGGTGCATCGGGCGAGCGGGGCGCGCAGGGGCTACAGCAGAAACTACCTGCCGGTTTTGCTTCGCGCCGGGGAAGCCGATATCAACCGCGAAATCGATGTTGTCATAGACGGCTTGGCGAGCGGCTGGCTGACAGGACAAATCGTAGACGATCGAACGAGCGGTCAGCAGGGAAGCTGTCAGCAGTCAGCCCAAGTTTTGGCTGAAAGCTGAGCGCTGATGGCTGATTGCTACTGAAGACGGTCGTGGACAAGGAACCACTATCCCGCTTGCAGAAGGAGCTCGGCTACTCTTTTTCTGATGCTGTGCTCCTTTTGCGTTGTCTCACCCATGTCTCCCACGGCCGGGGTAAGGGGAAGGAGCACAACGAGACGCTCGAGTTCCTGGGCGACGCGGTTTTGAGCCTCGCGATCAGCGACCTGCTCATGCATCGCTTTCCCGAGAAAAGCGAGGGAGATCTCTCCAAGATGCGGGCCTCGTTGGTCAACTCGGTGGTTCTGGCGGAGAAGGCCGCTGAGCTCGGGTTGGGCCTGTTGCTCCGCATGGGCAAGGGGGAGGAGCGCAGCGGGGGACGGGAAAAGGCGTCTATTCTTGCCGGGGCGTTTGAGGCCGTGCTCGGAGGGGTTTACTGGGACGGAGGGTACCAGGCGGCCCGCCGGGTCGTGGAGCGCTATTTCGCGCCGGACATCGATGAACGGAAGCTGGGCCAGCAGGATTATAAAACCCGTCTTCAGGAGATCAGCCAGATGCTCTTTCGCGTCCCGCCTAGCTACAGATTGGTCGCGGAAAGCGGCCCCGATCACGAAAAGCGCTTTGCCACGGAGATTCTTCTCGGCGGCAGAGTGTTGGGCCGCGGTGAAGGCAAGAGCAAGAAGCAATCCGAGCAGGAGGCGGCAAGGCGGGCCCTGGAAGAGCTGCAGCGCAGCGGAGAGGCGGCGGGAAAAGCTGAAAGCGAAAAACTGAAAGCGGAAAACTGAAAACCGGTTACAGCGGGGAGGGCAAATTATGTCCCGGATCAAAGGTGTCACGAAAGAGGAGGCGCCTGAAGAGGTGCGCGCCATTTTTGAGGAGCAGGAGAAGCGCTACGGCTTCGTGTCGAATACCGCGCGGGTCTATGGACTGAGGCCGACGATCCAGAAAGGGGTCCAGGCCCTCGGCCAGGGGATCCTCGCCTCCGGGCTCATCGACGGCGAGCTGCGCCACCTGCTTTGCGTCAAGACGGCGAACATCAACGGCTGCCCCTTTTGAATTGACATCAACGCATCCAGTGCGATGCAGAACGGGGCGTCGGCGGAGAAGGTGGAGGCGGTGCTGGGGGACTATCGCAAAAATCCTCTCTTTTCTCCCCGCGAGCGGCTGGCGCTGGAGCTGGCCGAGCGCATGACCTACACCAAAAAACGGGTGACCGACCGCTTTTTCAAGCGCGCGAAGCGCCATTTCACGGACGAGGAGCTGGTGGAGCTGGCCGCCATCATCGCTTTGGAGAACTTCCGCAGCAAATTCAATCCGGTCTTCGGCGTGGAGGCGAACGGCTTCTGCGCGCTCCCCGCCGTGCGGGCCGCATCAGCCGCCGCCGCAGAGCGCTTCCGCTAAGAGAAGCGCGGGAGGGATCCGATGGAGAAGCTTGCCCGTGAAATTGTCGCCGCTGCCGACGCCAGGAGCCGGAGACTCCGAGAGCTGGTGCTCGCGCCCGAGATCCTGGTGATGCCCGGCGCCTACGACGTGCTGAGCGCCTTGCTGTTCGAGCAGCTCGGCTTTCAGGCGATCCAGGGCACCAGCGGCGGCATCGCGGCTGTCCTGGGATATCCGGACGGCGAGGTGATGAGCCGCGAGCAGACGGTCGCGGTCACAGGCGAGATCGCGGCCGCGGTCTCTGTCCCCGTGAACGCCGACGCGGAGCGGGGCTACGGCGACGCCGTCGCCGTCGGCGCAACCGTGCGGGCTTTGATAGCGGTGGGTTGCGCCGGGATGAACCTGGAGGACGGCGCGGAGCAAAGGAAGAACGAGCCGCGCCGTTTGGTTGAGGTCGGGGAGCAGTTGGACAAGATCGCTGCGGTCATGGCAGCGAGGCGGGAGCTGGAAAGCGAGTTTTTTCTCAACGCCCGGGTGGATTCGTTCCTGGTGATGTCGGACGATCCGAAGCGCGCCTTGGAGGAGGGGATCCGGCGGGGAAATATCTACGCGGCGGCCGGGGCCGACTGCGTCTTCTTCCTGCACATCGAAGAGCGGGAGATCATCGGCCGGCTGGCGCGGGAGATCAAGGCGCCGGTGAGCATCCTCGCGGGGCTCAAGGCCCCCGGCGCGCGCGAGCTCCAGGATCTCGGAGTCGCAAGAGTCAGCTACGGCTCCGCCTTCACCAAGGCCGCTATCGCGGCGGTCAAGCGTCTGGCCCTGGAGATCCGAGATTCCGGAACCGCCACCGCTCTAAAAGATGCCGTGACCACTCAAGAAATGAGGGCGCTGGTGAGCCGGAAGAAGTAAGAAAATATTCACTCCAGTCCCATCACCCGCGCGGGGTTCGCGCAGGCGACCTGCTTGATTTCCTCTTTGCTCAGCCCCCCCTCGTGCAGCATCCCCAAAAACATGCGCAGCAGCTCCGGCGGGTTGGGGCTGTAAGGGCGAAAATAGTCGGTGCTGGCGACGACCTGCTGAATCCCGATGGTCTTAAGCTTCTGCACAAGCTCGGGAGAGTCCATCCGGCCCGGCGCGAGCTGGTTCCAGCAGGTTTCGATAAACGCTCCCATCTCCGCCGCGCGCTTAAGCGCATCGAGCGGCGCGCCGATAAAAGCAGTCAGCGGATGATTGATAATTAGTTGCTTGAAACCCATGTCGCGCGCCGCCTGGGCAAAGGCGAGCGATTCCTGCCATGAGACGTGTCCGGTCCCCAGGACCAGGCCATAGGCCTTGCAGCACTCGATGATCTCGCGCCCTAGCGGGAGCAGTTGCCCCTTGTCATCGATAAAGACAAATCCCGGATTGTCGAATTTGCCGAAGCGCTCGTAGGTCGAGCGCAGCCGGTGGCTGAAGCCTTTGCGCTCGATGTCGTTGCGCGCGCTCCACGTCGGGAGAAAGATCACTTTTCCGCCCAGCTCCGCGCAGGCTTCGATCACGCAGGGGCTGGGCCCCCCGGCGCATGAGTTGAGCGCCACGCTGGACCAAAGAGTGACGCTGGTTTTTACCGAGGCCAGGATGTAGGGAACGACGCTGACCGTCGGCCACCAGTGCGATTTTAAAACCACGCCGCGCACGCCCATCGCCTC
>MGSR01000167.1:0-1122 GCA_001798565.1 Deltaproteobacteria bacterium RIFCSPLOWO2_12_FULL_60_16 | reverse complement strand
CGATTTTAAAACCACGCCGCGCACGCCCATCGCCTCGGCCTTGGGCAGCCACTGGGTCTCAGACTCCCGTTTTCTCTGGTTGCCGGAGAACTCGAGGTCGATGTGGCAGTGAAGGTCGATGGCGCCGGTTAAAAGCTCGTCATAGAGGGTCACGCCATGCTCTCCCCGGCTTCATAGCTCGGCCGATTATTTATTTTTCCCCTTGTAAAGACTGTCGATGTAGCCGCTCTCATCCAGCTCCTTGATGAAGCGCATGTCGGCGAACTCCTCGGGCCTGGCCGACTTGGCCTTGGGGTCCGCGTCGAGGATGGTCTTGATTCCCGCGAGCGTGGGATATTGCTTGGCGGGCAGCTTGTTCTCGGCGATCGCTCCCTCGTAGGTCCTGGCGAGAATCTCCTTGTCTTTGAGGCCGAGGTATTTCGAGAGGATTTTGAGTCCGGTGTCGCGGTCGGTCTTGAAGCGGTGCACGGCCTCCACGTGAGCCTTGATATACTTCCTTACGATATCCGGATGCTCGCGGATGAACTTGCGCGTGGTCGCCACGCCCGTCGCCTGGTAGGCGAGGCCGAGCGCAGCGACGTCCGCGAGGATATTAAACCCTCTCTTCTGCGCGACATACATGGCGGGTGGTGCCAGCACCGTGGCTTGCACCCGTTTCGATTCCATTGCGGCCAGGCGCTCCGGCAGGGCGCCGATCTGGAGTATGGCGACATCTTTTACCGGCGTAAGGCCGATCCTCTGAAGGGCGTAGCGGACGATAAAGTCAGAGGAGGAGCCGAAGCGGCTGATCGCCACGGCCCCTCCCTTGAGCTGCTCCGGGGTTTTTATCTCAGGCCGGCTGAGAAGCCAGTAGTCAAGAGTTACTACCCCGCCTGCGATCATCACCGGGTCAGAGCCTCCAAGCACGGCGTTGACAATAGCTGGAGCGCCGGTCTGAATAATGGGGCTCTCTCCCGAGACCAGGGCCATCACCGAAGTAGTTCCTCCGGAAAAATAGATGAGCTGCACGTCCAGACCGTTTTTCGCAAAGATTCCGGTCTCTTTGGCGACCCAAGCAATCACATTGTCGGAGTTGATGCCGACATAGCCGAGATTGAGCTTGGTGAGCTGGGCGGAAGCGGT
>MGSR01000166.1:154-5574 GCA_001798565.1 Deltaproteobacteria bacterium RIFCSPLOWO2_12_FULL_60_16 | reverse complement strand
CGTTTGCCTTGGCCCAGGGCCCGATCGTGGCGCGCAGCTCCCGATACGCTGCCTTTGCGGTGGCGTAGCTGTCGGTCATTCGCCAGTAGTCCTCAATAAAGTTGCCCAACGCTTGCGATGACCGGCGGGCTGGCATGCGCGGAACAGTAGGGTTTCAGACATGATCTGTCCGGTCCATCGCGTGGTTATGTGCCCTCAAAGCTGATACTTGCTGATGTCGAGCGAGCCATGGAAGACGCCCAAGATATCGATGTTTCCATCTGCCTTGATCAGATAGGTGATGCGGTAGTGGCCGTAGAGGAGGATCCGCACGTGGCGGCTCGATGCCCAATAGCGATGGCCCATCTCAGGAAAGTTCGCCAGCACTTGCGCCCGCTCATATATACCGCTGACGGTTTGGGCCGCCGCCTGCGGATTATCCGCGGCAATGTACTCGAAGATGTCCTCGAGCCAACGTTGAGCTTCTGCAGTCCAAGTTATCTCTGCCATGAGCGGATGCGCCGCGCCATCTCATCATTCGAGATGACTCGGCCCGCTTCCGAGTCAGCAAGCCCCCGTTCGACCATAACGTGAAACGCTAGCTCACGTACAATCTCCTCACGCGAGCTGTCTTCGGGTTGCTCTTGGACGAGCTTTGTCAGTTCTTCCTTTGCTTTCGACATGGGATCATGCCTCCAGGCTGCCCTGAATCTTGTCACATTCGGGGAACACGATCAAATGGCACATAACTAGTGAGTATATTGGTCAGCCATGTACAATACTGAACTTCCCGAAACGTTCAGGGATTCTCCGGCCTTCTCAGGGACTTGTCAAGTCTGTCCTGCAACCGACTTGGCCGACAAACGCTGACCAGGATAATCTCAATATACCTGCAATGGACCAGGATCAGAGAGAGGGGACGGGCGACTTTTGGCGTCTAGCTGGCAGCTTTCGAAACCTCAAGCTTGAAGAGATTTTTGAGCGGAAGCCGCTGACTGGCGTCCAGAATCTCCAAGGCGACGATCTTATCTTCATCGGTTACATGAAGAATAACGCCCTCTTTGATCTCCACGCCTCCGACAGGACGCTTGGACGAAAACCGAATGAAGGCGGCATCAGCTTTCTTGTCGTAATAGACTTTCATTTCACCTATGATGCCAGGCTCAGGTCGGCCCGGAAGGGAAGCACGATGGCCGGGAGGCCTTGTTCCGATCGCTTGAGGAAGTTTAGGATAGTAAACCCTACGATCTCTCGGGTAACAGGGTCAAGCCGAGCGATAATTCCGTCGCCGACCTCTTCCGATTCGACATCAGCCTTGGGATCTCCCTTGGAGACGTACAAGATGTCCGCCTCTCTATCAAAGAAATATTGAAGATTGTTCATAAGGCTCCCTCCTGATGGACACCCGCAAAGTGTATCACAGGCGGGGGATAGGCCGTCAAAAGAGAAAAGGAGACAGGAGAGAAAGTTAAGCCGGGGTCAACCGTTTTTCTAAATACCGGGCGTAGAGGGACATGGAGTAGGTGCAGAGCCAGTAGACGACGGCGATGAAGAGGTAGAGCTCGAAGGGGCGGATCTCGCGGTTGTTGACGATCTGCGCGGCTTTGGTGAGATCCACATAGCCGATGATCGAGGCGAGCGAGGGGTCTTTGAATAACACGATAAACTGCGTCACGAGCGCCGGGATCATATTTCGCAAGGCCTGGGGCAGGATGACGTAAAGCATGGTCTGAGTTTGAGTCAAGCCCGTGGCTGTCGCGGCCTCCATCTGCCCGCGGGGCACGGACTGAATGCCCGCCCGGACGATCTCGCCGAGATAGGCCGCTTCGAAAACCACGAAGGCCGTGAGCGCGACCCCGTACTCCGGCAGGGCTACGCGCAGCAGCACGGGAATGATGAACCAGAACCAGAAGATCACCATGACGAGCGGCACGCCGCGGAAAAATTCCACGTAAACCGTCGCCGGGATTCTTATCCAGGGAGAGCGGGCGAGCCTTCCCAGGCCGACAAAGATCCCCAGGACAAAGCCGAGGACAATAGCGGGAATGGCCAGCCTCAGCGTCCCGCCGACAAAATTTCCAAAGCCCAGGAGCCCCTGGAGAATCAGAAAATCGAGATTCCTTACTACAACGCTGAAGTCCATCTATCCTCGCCGCACTCACCGCCGGAGGCGTCTCTCAAGATCGATGCCATAGCTCCCTCGGGGAACGCGCTCTCGGCTGCGGCCGATGGAGCAGTGCTTTAACCGAACCTTTTCGTCTCTACGTCCGCAGCCTCACTCGCGCTCCCCTCGCTCGCTCCGTAAAGCGAGGGGGGCCTGGCGAGCGACCCGAAAGCACCAGGCGTGGAGGTTCGGATTAACCACTGCACTATTGCTTTCGGGGAGCGAGTCAGGTCCCGAGCGAACCCATTGCTTTCGGCGCGCGAGGTAAGTCCCCGAGCGAAGCTTTTATGGGCGAGTTTCGATGCTGCCCGAGGCGAGCAGTTAGAGTTCCAGCCGAGGAGGCAGCTGGAGCGAAGGGACGGGCCGGCCCCTTGCTTCTTCATCCTTCCGCCTTCCGCCTTCATACTTGTCTCATTAGTGCTCCGCGGGCGCGGCCCTCGCGATCATTCCAGGGATGGCGCAGCGGCGCTCGACTCGGGCCATCACACCCGCGATGGCGAGACAGAGAAGCAAATAAATCACGGTTCCGGCAGTGAGGGCTTCGAATGCCTTGGCGGTGTAGGTCTCGATCTGCCTTGTCTGGAAAGTCAGCTCGGCGACGCTGATGGTCAGGGCGAGCGAGGAATTCTTCAGCAGATTGAGCGATTCGCTGGTGACCGGCGGGATGATGAGCCGAAGCGCGACCGGGATGATGACGAAGCGGTAAGCCTGCATCGTCGTGAGCCCGGTCGAGAGGGCGGCCTCGAACTGGGTCTTGGGGATCGCCTGGATTCCCGAGCGGATCACCTCTGAGAAGCGCGCCCCGTGATAGACGCCGAGAGCGAGAGTGCCGGCCCAGAACTCCGCGCCGTGGTCATAGAGCCAGTCCTGAAAAGGCTTGGGCAAGAGCGGAGGAACACCGAAGTACCAGAAAAACATCCAGACAAGCAGCGGCACGTTGCGAAAAAACTCGACATAGAAGGCTGCCACAGCGCGTAGCGGGGCCCATGGCGCGGTGCGCAGCGCGCCCGAGAGAACCCCCAGCGCCCCCGCCAGGAGCCAGGCGAGGGCGGAGATCTCGAGCGTCGTCACCAGCCCCTGAAGCAGCCACTGGCCGGACTGCCCGGTCCAGAGAACGGACCAATCGAATTGGTAATTCATTTCAAAAAGCAGGCATTAGGCAGCAGGCAATAGGCAATAGTACCACTCTCACAAGATTAAATTCTCTTACTACTGCCTAATGCCTTATGCCTATTGCCTTCTGTTATTTCGGTACCGATTGATAGATCATGAATTTTTTGACGTCGGGCGCCATCGGGTAGGGGACCTCGCCTTTGGGCCCGAACCACTTCTCGTAGATCTCAAAAAACCTGCCGGAATCGATTCCTTCCATGAGCCCATTGTTGACGACCGCGCGAAAATCCGAGTCGCCCTTTCTCAGCGCCATGCCGTAGGGTTCGTAAGAGTAGAATTCGCCGACGATATCCCAGGCGCCCGGCTTCGGCGCCTTGGCCTTGAGCCCGGCAAGCTGGATGCCGTCGTTGGTGTAGCCATCCACCTGTCCCTGCGCCAGCGCCTGGAAGGCGGCCGGCTGATCCGGAAACTCGCGCAGCTGGGCCTTCGGCGCCCGCTCGCGGATGATCCTGGCGTTGGTCGAGCCCTGCTGGGCCGCCACCCGCTTGCCGCCGATGTTCTTGATTCCCTTGATGGGGCTTCCTTTCTTCACCAGGAACTGGGCCCCGGTAACGAAGAAGGTAAGACTGAAGTCTACGCTGTCGCGCCGGCTCCTGGTGTCGGTCATCGTCTCCGCGATCAGGTCCACGGCGTTGGAGGACAGGAGCGGAATCCGGGTGGGCGGGGCGGACTCCTTCTTCTCCAGCTTCACCGGCTTGCCCGCTTTCTTCGCCAGCGGCGGGAGAACGAGCTGCTCCACCAGCTCGATGGAAAAGCCGACCCATTCGTTTTTCTGGTTGATATAGGCGAACGGCGGCGAGCCGGTTCGGGTGCCGATGGTCAGGACGCCGGTGCGGGCGATCTTTTCCAGCGTGGTCTCGGCGCCGGCGGGAGATTTTCCTGCGAGCAGCAGAGCTATTGCGACCAAGAAAATCGTGACTTGTTTCATGATCTCTCCTTGTCAATGGGAAAGAATTTTGCTCAAAAACTGCTTGGTCCGCGGCGATGCCGGGCTGTCGAAAAATCTTTGGGGATCTCCCTCCTCGACGATCTGTCCCTCGTCCATGAACAGGACCCGGTGCGCCACCCGCCGGGCGAACCCCATCTCGTGCGTCACCACCACCATGGTCATCCCGTCTTTGGCCAGATCCGTCATTACCTCCAGCACCTCGCTGATCATCTCCGGGTCCAGCGCCGAGGTAGGCTCATCGAAAAGCATGATCTTCGGCTGCATCGCCAGGGCCCGCGCGATCGCCACGCGCTGCTGCTGGCCGCCGGAGAGATTGGCGGGGTAGGCGCTCGCCTTATCCGGAATCCCGACTCGCTCCAGGAGCCGCCGGGCGATCTTTTCCGCCTCCGGGCGCGGCGCCTTTTTCACCTTCAGCGGGGCGAGGACGATGTTCTCCATCACCGATAAATGGGGATAAAGATTGAACTGCTGGAATACGAAGCCGATCTCGGCCCGGAGCGCCGTCATATCCAGAGACGGGTCGGAGAGGCGCTTGCCGCCGACCACGATCTCCCCCGACTGGATCGGCTCCAGCCCGTTGACGCAGCGAATCAGGGTGCTCTTGCCGCTGCCGCTCGGACCGCAAACCACCACCACCTCCCCCTGCTCGATCCTGAGGCTGATCTCCCTCAAGACATGGAGCGATCCGTACCATTTATTTACGCGCTGGAACTCAACCACGGCAGCCGGGGAATCATCCGCTACGAGATTTGCAAATCGCCGGACGGCATACTATATCAACACTGGCATTTTGCAACAGTCCGCTGAGAACTCCGCCCTATGGAAGCCTTTTTGGTCCGGCACGGCGAGGCCAGGTCCGAGCACGAAGATCCGAAACGCCCGTTGAGCGATCCGGGCCGAGAAGGGGTTGAGAAGGTAGCGCGCGCGCTGGCGGCAAAGAAAATCGTGGTCGCTGTGATACTGCGCTCCGACAAGCTGAGGGCAAAGGAAACCGCGGAGATTCTGGCGCGCTCCCTCCTTCCTCGGGCCGGGGTAAGGGAAACCCGCGGGCTGGCTCCGGAGGACGATCCGTGGCTCGCGAAAGCTGAACTGGAGGAGGCTTCAGGGCCGTTGATGCTCGTGGGCCATTTGCCCCACCTGGGCCGCCTTGCCTCG
>MGSR01000166.1:0-103 GCA_001798565.1 Deltaproteobacteria bacterium RIFCSPLOWO2_12_FULL_60_16 | reverse complement strand
GGTGTGGTGTGCCTCTCCTTTGCCGGCGGCCTATGGGAAATCCGATGGGCTCTGAGCCCGGCGCAGGCGTGAGCGAGAGTTGACCGCCATGCAAGGATGGTCT
>MGSR01000165.1:2015-5255 GCA_001798565.1 Deltaproteobacteria bacterium RIFCSPLOWO2_12_FULL_60_16 | reverse complement strand
GCGGGTGATGACCTCGCAGCCATTTTTCGTCACCACCACTTCTTCTTCGAGGCGCGCCGCCGACCATCCGTCCGAGGCGGGCCAGTAGGTCTCCAGGGCAAAGACCATCCCTTCTTCGATGACTTCCGGATTATCGAGCGACACCAGGCGGCTGAATATGGGCTTTTCCCAAATGCAGAGCCCTACCCCGTGTCCGTACTGCAGGGCGAAGGCCGCCTCCTCATTGGCGAAGCCGAACTCCTCGGCCTTGGGCCAGAGCTTGACCACATCCGCCGTGGTGATGCCGGGCTTCACGATGCTGATCGCCGCGTCCATGTAGTCCCGGCAGCGCTTGTAGGCATCCACCATCGCAGCAGAGGCGCTGCCGACCGCGAAGGTCCGGTAGTAGCAGGTGCGGTAGCCGTTATAGCTGTGCAGGATATCGAAGAAGGCCGGGTCTCCGGGGCGCAAGACCCGGTCGGTGTAGACGTGCGGATGCGGGCTGCAGCGCTCGCCGGATATGGCGTTGACGCCCTCGACGTGCTCGGAGCCCAGATCAAATAAGACCTTGCTCACCAGCCCCACGCACTCGTTCTCGCGCACGCCCGGTCTCATGAAGCGATAGAGCTCCTCGTAGGCGGCGTCCACCATCATGCAGGCGCTGTTGAGCAGCGTGATTTCGTCCTGCGTCTTGATCTTTCTTGTTTCCAGCATCAGCTGTTGACCGTCCACCACCTTGATCCCTTCGGCTTGCAGCGCGAAGAGAACCGGCAACTCGATGACGTCCACGCCCACGGGCTCGTTCTGAAGCTTGCGTTTTTCGAGCTCTCTCTTGATCTTGCGCGCGACATCCTCAGCGAGTCCTGATTTCGGCGACGTAGCGCCGCGCAATGTGGAGATGCCGGCGCGCGAGCGCTCCACGCCGAGCCAGGGACAGTAGATCTGGTGGTGGCGCGCGGCCGAGCCGAAGTCCCAGACGATCGGCTCATCGTCCTGGGGCAGGAGCGAGAAGCGCACCAGCTTGTCCATCGCCCAGGTGCCGATGTGGGTGGCCGTGGTATAGCGGATGTTGTTCATGTCGAAGCAGAGGAGCGCGCCCATCTCGGATTTTTTTAGCGCCGCTTTTACCCACGCCAGCCGCTCCTGCCTGAGCCGTTCTATGTTGACCCGCTCTTCCCAATCCACGCCCATCAGGCCGAAAGTTTTCAGTCCCATCGCCGACCTCCTGTTAATAGTTACTGGTTACTAGTTATTGGTTACTGGTTGTTCCTAAATCTCTCCTAATAACTGATAACTAATAACGAATAACTATTTCTTCCCGCACAACCTTTTCGCCGCCTCGACCACCGACTCCGCCGTGGGCACTGTTTGATCCTCGAGCACCGGCGAGAAGGGGACCGGCACATTTCTGGCCCCCATCCGCTTTACCGGCGCGTCAAGGTAATAGAAGGCCCCTTCGGCGATCACCGAGGCGATCTCAGCGGTGACGCCGTAACCCTCATAGCCTTCGTCGAGGACAACGGCCCGACTGGTTTTTTTTGCTGACTCGATGATTGTCGCTTTATCGAGCGGCGCTGTCGTCCGCACATCGATGACTTCGGCGCCGATGCCGCCTTTCTCCAGCGTGTCGGCCGCGCTCAGGGCAACCTGCACCATGCTGCTCGTAGCGACGAGAGTGATATCCTTGCCCGCGCGCTTGATCTCCGCAACTCCCAAAGGGATGGTGTAGTCGCCCGCCGGCACCGGGCCTTTCAGCTGGTACATCATCTTATCCTCGAAAAACACCACCGGGTTATCGTCGCGGATAGCGCTCTTCAAAAGTCCCTTGGCGTCATACGGGTTGGAGGGGAGCACGACCTTGAGGCCGGGCACGTGGCTCAACCAGGCGTGCAGGCTCTGGCTGTGCTGCGCCGCGGAGCGGCGCGTAGCTCCCAGCGTGGTGCGCAGGACCATCGGCACCTTGAGCTTGCCGCCCGACATGTAGCGGATCTTTGCGGCCTGATTGACGATCTGATCCATGATGAGGGTGACGAAATCGCCGAACATGATGTCGACGACCGGCCGCATCCCGGTCATGGCCGCGCCCACGCCCAGGCCGGCGATGCCCGCCTCCGAGATCGGCGAGTCAATGACCCGACCGGTGCCGAATTCCTCGACCAGGCCGGAGAGGACTTTGAACGGGGTCCCCGCCTCGGCGACATCTTCACCAATGATGAAAACCGTGGAGTCGCGCCGCATCTCCTCGGCCAAAGCCTCCTTTATCGCTTGTGCAAAAGTGATTTCGCGAGATGTCGCGTTTTGTTGTGCTGGCGCTTTCATAGCTCTCAGCGATAAGTTCTACCATTTTGGATTTTAGATTTCTGATTTTCGATTTCAATCCAAAATCCAAAATCCAAAATCGAAAATTCATCAGGCATACACATGCTGATCCACCTCGGCCGGGTCCGGGTAAGGCGCGTTCAGCGCAAACTCAACGCCGGCCTCGATCTCACGTCTCAACTCCTCTTCAATCTTTGCCAGCGCCTTGTCGTCCGCCAGCTTGCGTGCCTTCAGCCGCTCCACGAGCAGTCTGACCGGGTCGCGCCGGACTTTCCACTCCTCCTCTTCCTTTTTGGGGCGGTAATAGGCCCGGTTGATGTCGCCCACGTGATGGCCGTGAAAACGGTAAGTGTCGCAGATGAGAAAGGCGGGCCCTTTGCCCTGCCGCGCACGCTCCACCAGGTGGAGCGCGCTGGTGTAGACGGCGCCGACATCCTGGCCGTCGATCGCGACCGTTTCGATGCCAAAGGCCTTGGGCCTCTGAGCGACATCACCCGCAGTTGTCTCGCGGTAGTGGGTGTACTCGTTGTACTGGTTGTTCTCGCAGACGTAGAGGATCGGGAGCTTCCACAGGGAGGCCATATTCATCACTTCGTACAAGAGCCCTTGCCCGAAGGCCCCCTCTCCGAAGAAGCAGACCGCCACCTGGCCGCTGCCGCGCATCCTGGCCGACATGGCCGCGCCTGTGGCGATGCCGGCGCTGCCCCCGACAATGGCGTTGGCGCCGAGGTTGCCGGTCTCCTGGTCGGCGATGTGCATCGAGCCCCCCTTGCCGCGGCAGTAGCCGGGCGCCTTGCCCAGAAGCTCGGCGAACATGCGATCCACGGAGGCGCCCTTGGCCAGGCAGTGGCCGTGGCCCCGGTGGGTGCTGGTAATGTAATCGTCGCGCCTGAGCGCCTCGCAGACGCCCACGGCGATCGCCTCCTCGCCAATGTAGAGATG
>MGSR01000165.1:1786-2001 GCA_001798565.1 Deltaproteobacteria bacterium RIFCSPLOWO2_12_FULL_60_16 | reverse complement strand
CGATCGCCTCCTCGCCAATGTAGAGATGGGCCAGGCCCGGCATCTTCGCGCTCAGGTAGAGCTGGTTGACCTGCTCTTCGAACAGACGGATCCTCAGCATCTGGCGGTAGAAATGGAGCAGCTGCTCCGATCGGGGCTCCGCCACGTGCCTTTTAGATGCTGCCTTGGCTTTCGCTTTTGCCATAGAACTGTTCAAAACGTTCAAAAAGCTCAAA
>MGSR01000165.1:0-1723 GCA_001798565.1 Deltaproteobacteria bacterium RIFCSPLOWO2_12_FULL_60_16 | reverse complement strand
CGCGCCGCAGTGAGCATCTCGTTTGTGACCGCAGTCGTGGGCAGCGGGACGTCGAGCTCTCTTCCCATCTCCAACGCAAGCAGCAGGTCCTTCTGCATCATGTTGACGTCGAACCAGGCCTCGTCCGGCATCTTGAGCACGAACGGCCCGCGGTACTTCACCATGGGCGAGGCGATAACGCTGTTGAGCAGCACCTCGACGGCGGTGGCGCGGGCAATGCCGCTTTTCTCCGCCAGCAGCACCCCCTCGCTGAAGGCGAGCATCTGCACAGCGAGACTTAAGTTGGTGGCGATCTTCATGGAGACGGCCAATCCATTTTTACCGACGTGGGTGACCTTGGGGCCGATCGCCGCGAGGATGGGGCGGGCGCGCTCGAAGGCCTCTTCCTCCCCGCCCACCATGATCGAGAGCTTTCCCTCCTCCAGCGTGCTCACGCTGCCGGAGACCGGGGCGTCGAGCATCTTGGCTCCTTTGGCCGCGACTTTGGCGGCGAGCTCTGTGCTCGCCGCCGGGCTGACTGTGCTCATGTCGATGTAGAGCTTACCCGGGGCCAGTCCGGCGAGCACCCCATCGGGCCCTTGGGCAACGGCTTCCAGGGCCGCGGTGTTCGTCACCATGCTGAGCGTGACGTCGGCGGCCTGAGCTACGGCGCGAGGGGAATCGGCCCGCTTCATGCCGGCGTCTACCAGCCACTGCGCCTTGGACTTGGTGCGGTTGTAGCCCGTTACCTTGTGTCCTGCATCGAGCAGCCGTTTCACCATCCGGCTGCCCATGACACCGAGCCCCACAAAACCGACATTCGCCATCGATATATCCGAGGAATTGAGTTTGCCTGAAATTAGGTTGGGAGCCAGCTTTTGTCAATAGGAGGAGTGTAAGCTCCCTCGGGGAACGCGCTCTCGGTTGCGGTCCAACCGCGTCTCAGGGAAGAGAGCCTTCCGGTCGCGGTCAATGGAGGTTGGGGCCTGCCTGTGCCGCAGCGACGCTCACCGCCGAAGGCGTCTCTCAAGATCGATGCAATAGAGTCCGGGTACGCTGTACCGTTGATACGCTTGAAACTGCACGTCTGGTGCATCGATCTTTCGATCCACCTCCGGCGGTTCACTCCAAGAGCGAGGGGGCTCGCTGAGCAAGGCGAAAGCACCAGTCGTGCAGGTTCAAAGAGCCCACCGAACTATTGCTTTCGCCGCGCGAGGCGAGTCCCCGAGCGAACCCATTGCTCTGGGCGAGCGAAGCAGCCTCCCGAGCGACCCTTGCTTGACAAGTAAGGGCTGAAGGATGATATGGCTCAAAAGGTTCACGGAGGGTATCACAATGGCGCAGAAGTATTACCGCGACGTTCGGGAGCACCTCAAGGCGCTCGAAGAGCGCGGCAAGCTCGTCCGAATCAAACGCGAGATCAACAAGGATACCGAGCTGATGCCCTTGGTGCGCTGGCAATTCCGCGGGCTCGAGGAGGCGGATCGTAAGGCCTTCTTTTTCGAGAATGTCGTAGACGTCAAAGGAAAGCGCTACACTATGCCGGTCTCGGTCGGCACCTTGGCGGCTTCCACGGAGATCTACAGCATCGGCCTCATGTGCCGGCCGGAGGAGATTGCCGACCGCTGGACCAAGGCGCAGCTCCATCCCATCCCGCCCGTTCGGGTTCCATCAGGGCCGGCGCAGGAAATGGTTTGGCGGGAAGAGGATCTGCTCAAGGGCCACGGACTGGACATGATTCCGG
>MGSR01000164.1:5317-6648 GCA_001798565.1 Deltaproteobacteria bacterium RIFCSPLOWO2_12_FULL_60_16 | reverse complement strand
TCAGCTGATCGGTATCCTTGTCCCGGAATTCAATGAGGCGAAACAACCCGCGCGATGGCTTGTAAACCTTCTCAGGAAGGCGAGTCGCGAGATCCCAAATGGTCCCGTGAATTGTGTTGGTCTTCAGAGATGGATCAATGTCCTGGACGAGGCGCACAAGATCGGCGTAGCGAACACCGTCTGGATGTTCCTTAAGCTGCCCAAGCGCGAGGCCTGTTATCTTTTCACCGATTGTGGCCATCACTAACTTTTCCTTGGTGCATGAGGTTTAGTTCAACTAACAAGTGAGCCGCCACAGACGCCGCAATTTGAGGCGGCCTATCACCGGCAACTCTCCGGCCCGTTAAAAACTAAAACTGTACGGAATATCGCTAACTTATCAAAATCTTGTCAAGCACTGTTTTCCAGGGAACCGCCGCCAGTCCAGCGGCCTATTTCCGTACAAAAAGGCGCGGACGGGATTACAGGAAAAGCCGGTCAGTGAATAGTGGAAAGATAGCGTTAGAAAACGTCGTTTAGAGAACGATGGAGCTTGCTTCTTGTTAACGCTCTTTCAGAGCATTGATCCCGCGCTCGAGAATGATTGCCGCGAGGTGGCCGGGATTCGCCCGAAACTCCCTACTTTTCTTCTTTAAAAGCTCCCACGATGATTTCTTGAGGGGGATCACCCGCCGCAAATCCCACTCTGGGTCGCTGGGTCTCCCCCCTCTAGACTTGAGCCGCGCATCGATTTCCTCTCGGAGTTGAAACAAATTAAGAGGGCCGGCGACTTTTGAGAAGCCAGTGTGGTCAGACCTTTCAATCTAAACAATCTCTCTTAATCTAACCTTCGCTTCCGCTGATGTGAGTCCTTAACGCCTCAGGCCGACTTCTAGCCTTCTATATCTCGCGGCTCTTTCTTTCACGAGAAAGCCGATCTTCCGCTTCTTAGGTTCCGGCGGGGCCATGAGCTGGCGGATGGCGTCAAAGACAACCCTGAATTGGGCGTCATATTTCTTTTCCAAAGTATCGAGCTTCCTTGCGAGGTCCTTATGAGTCGCCAGCATTTCTCTCAACCGGATGAAAGCGCGCATGATTTCGATATTTACTCGGTTGGCTCTCTGAGAGTTCAGCACACTCGAAAGCATGGCCACCCCTTGTTCTGTGAAAACATAGGGCAAGTACCGCCGTCCCCCGCGCCCTCTGTTTGAGGTCGTGAATTGCGACCTCAAAGATTTGACTTCTTCAGGGGTCAATTGGAACATGAAGTCAGCAGGAAATCTCCCCGCATTCCGTCGGACCTGCTCGTTAAGCCGCTTAGTGGTCACTCCGTATAGGGTGGCCAGGTCACT
>MGSR01000164.1:0-5243 GCA_001798565.1 Deltaproteobacteria bacterium RIFCSPLOWO2_12_FULL_60_16 | reverse complement strand
CTGCCTGCGGATATTAGGCGATTGTGTGGCAGGATGACAAGGGGAAAGTTGCCAAAAAAGGCTGTGGGCGGGAGGGTGGCACCCTACGTAAAGCTCGGCGTTTTTCCTTCCAGGAACATTCCCAGTTTAACCGGCGGGAAGCGCAGGCCGACGTAGAAGGCGCCGAAGAGGCCGTAGGCGGCGCTCGCCTCGTCGAAGCGCATCTCGTAAACGAGCTTTTTAAACACCAGCGGGTTATCGGCAAAGAGATCCACGCCCCACTCCCAATCGTCGAAGCCGATCGAGCCGGAGATGATCTGGGTCACCTGGCCGGCGTATCTGCGGCCGATCGCGCCGTGCTCCTGCATCATGCGCTGGCGCTCGGTAATGGGGGCGCCGTACCAGTTTTTTTCCTCGCCGCGAAATTTATTCATCGGATAGAAGCAGAGGTAGCGGCGCGCCGGAATCTCCGGCCAGAGCCTGGGCGCGGCCGCCTCGCGCTGCTTAGTAAGCTCCGTCTCCACCGTCCGGTTCCAGTCGGCGGTTCCCGGCTGTGTTCCCTTCTCCTTAAGCGAAGTGAAAAGGCGCACGGAGGCCTCGTACAGCCCCAGCTCTACCACGGAGAGATAGGAGGTGGTTTGCTCCAGGAACTCTGCAATGCCCAGGTTCGCGATCTGCAATTCAGCCTGGTTGAGATCGTCGAGCTTGCGCCGGAAGTGGACCAGCATGAGATCGCCTTTGTGGCCGAGCATGGAGAAAACCGCGCTCTGCTCATCCTTGCTTTTGCCCATCTCCTCGAGAAGCGCCGCCGCTTCCTCGACCGCGCGCTGCTGCTCCACCGTGGTGGCCGCCTTCCAGGCCGGCCAGCGCACGCGGAACATCTGATGG
This sequence comes from Deltaproteobacteria bacterium RIFCSPLOWO2_12_FULL_60_16, assembly GCA_001798565.1. Lineage (GTDB taxonomy): Bacteria > Desulfobacterota > Binatia > UBA9968 > UBA9968 > UBA9968. The sequence continues at coordinate 4,376 of MGSR01000164.1, read as the reverse complement.
AGAATGTACGACCCCTCCAGGGTGAGCGGCGCGGCGTGCGCGATATCGTCCTGCGGCTTCTTCAGATCTTCCACTTCCGCTCGACCTCGTCCTTGAACTCTTTGGTAAAGGCATTGACCGCCGGGAACTGCTCCAGCCATTTATAGGGGCGGCAGGCATCGATCAGCACGCGATCCGAGGTATAGCCGCGCGGCGAGCGCTCTTCCGGCGGCATGGCCGGCTCGCACACCGAGGCCCAGACGCTTTTCACCAGATCGATGCCGTCCCGGACATAGCATCGGGTGGCGACCGCCCAGATCACCTCGGCGGCGTTCGTGATGTCGATATCGTCATCCACCACGACGACGAACTTCCCGCCGTAGGCGCCGGCGCGCGCCCCCGCGGCCACGAGCAGCGCCTGCTTGGAATGGCCCGCGTAGCGCTGATGGATCGAGATCACGGTAAACGGTCCCGGCTGGCCGCCATAGACAAAGCCCCACACTCCCCTCACGTCCGGCACGCCGGCTTTTTCCAGCTGTTCCCAGAGCGTCGCCGCGCCGAGTGGGATGGGGAGGTAGCTGGAAGGCGGTTTCAGCGGCGGCGCCCCCAGGATAATCGGGTCGTTTCTATAATAAACCCGTTTCACCACCATCACGGGGGTTTCTCCGACGTTGGCGTCGGTAAAGTAGCCGGGCCACTCGCCGAAGGGCCCCTCGCGCGGCATCTCCTCGTCCCTCATAGGGGGCATCTCTCCCTCGAGCACGACCTCCGCGTTTGCCGGTATCGGAAGCCCGGTCACCGCCCCCCGGACCACCGGAACCGGCGAGCCCTGCAAGAAGCCGGCAAACTCGTACTCGTTGACGTCGGGCGGCAGCGGCATCTGCGCGGCGAGAAAAACGCTCGGTCCCTGCCCCAGAGTGATCGCCACCGGCAGCGGCTTGCCCGCGGCCCGGCTGCGCTCGAAGGCGAGGCGGCCATGCTTTCCCATGTTCATTTTCACCGAGACTTTGTTTTTTTCCTGAATCATGACTCGATAGGTGCCGATGTTGATTCGGCCGTTCTCCGGATCTTTGGTGATGACCCCGCAGCCGGTTCCCAGGTAGGGCCCGCCGTCGAGCTCGTGCCAGAGCGGCGTAGGAAACTTGTAGAGATCGACCTCGTGCTCGGCCATCTGGTTTTCCAGTATCGGCCCGCCCTCGACCTGCTCGACCGGAACGGGCTTGAAGGCCGCGAGTTTTTTCCGCCAGGCATAAAGAAAATCCACGCCCTTGAGATCGGTAGGCAGCCCCATCGCCGGCGCCGTCCGCCTGCAGGTGCGAAAGGCGTTCGAGATGACGCGAAATCCTTCGGGGTAACCCTTGAAATGGCTGAACAGCAGCGCCGGCCCTTCCTTGTCGGCCGCCCGCTCCGTCAAGGCGCCGACCTCCAGACGCAGATCGGCCCCCTGGAGTTTCTTGATCTCGCCCATCTCCTCGAGGCAGCGGATGAAGCCTCTCATGTCGGTGACATCTGCCATGGATTCCTCCTCAGGCCCGGCATACTATTGTGCTCGACCGGGGCTGTCAACAAGTCCGCGCTCTCTTGCGCTTTGCCATTTCTTGCTTTATGAAATAAAGAGAGATGCGCTTCTTTATTTTTTGTCTAGCCTTATTTTTTGCCGCGCTTGCGCCGCGATCCGCTCCAGCCCAGCCCGGCAAGGTCCAAGAGGTCGTCCTCGACAACGGGCTCAAAGTTCTCCTCCTGGAGAGCCACAAGAGCCCGTCGGTTACCTTTCAGATCTGGTACCGGGTCGGGTCGAGAAACGAGCAGGACGGCAAGAGCGGGCTGTCCCATTTTCTCGAGCACATGATGTTCAAGGGGACGGACAAGATAGCTCCGGAGGAGTACCCGCGCGTCATCGCCAAGAACGGGGGCCGCTCGAACGCCTTCACCTCGTCGGACCATACGGTCTATTTCGCCACCATGAGCCGGGAAAAGATCGGCATCGCCATCGAGATGGAGGCGGACCGGATGGCGAACGCTCGTCTGGACGGCGGCTACTTCGAGCAGGAGAAAAAGGTCATCATGGAGGAGCGGCGGCTGCGCACCGAGGACAACCCGGTCTCGGCGCTGGCCGAGGTCACGGGGGCCGTCGCTTACACGGTTCACCCTTACCGGCGTCCGGTGATCGGCTGGATGGGAGACATCCAAAGCCTCTCGCGGGAGGATTTGCAGAAGCACTATCAAACCTATTACGCGCCCAACAACGCCTTTATCGTCATGGTGGGGGATTTCTCGACCGACGAGATCCTGGAAAAGGTCAGGGCGGCCTTCGGCGACATCCCGCGGGGCCCGGAGCCGCCCAGGGTAGAGGTCCGGGAGCCTCCTCAAAGGGGAGAGCGGCGAGTGAGCCTCAAGAAAGAGGCCGAGCTGCCGTTCCTGCTCTTCTACTATCACGCCCCCAATCTCAAGCATCCGGACAGCTTCGCTCTGGATCTGCTCGCGGTGATTCTGGCAGGCGGCCGCAGCTCGCGACTCTATCAGGATCTGGTCTACCAAAAACGAATCGCCCGCAGCGTGGACGCGGATTACGGGGGACTGGCGGCGGACGCGACGGTCTTTTCCGTCACCGCCGAGGTGATGCCGGATAAAGAGCCGCTCGATGTGGAGCGCGCGATCGGCAGCCTGCTCGGTCGGGTAAGGGCGGAGCCGGTTAGCGAGAGAGAGCTCGAAAAGGCGAAAAATCAGATCGAGGCCGCGTTTATCTTCGGCCAGGATTCCGTCTTTGGCCAGGCCATGAGGGTCGGCCAGTATGAGTCCGTGGCCGGATGGCGCCATCTGGAGGAGTATATCGCGGGGATCAGGAAGGTGACGGCGGCTGATGTTCTCAGGGTGGCCAAGCAGTATCTCGATCCGGACCGCCGAACCGTGGGGACCTTATTCCCCATCAAAGAGAAGAAGCAGTGAAAAAGTTTTTCATCGCCCTATTTTGTTTGTCCCTGGTCGGCTTTGGCGCTGCCGCTTCGGAGGCCCGTCTTACGCCTGCCAGGTCGGCGCTGGAGAACGGGCTGGTCCTGCTCGCCTCCGAAGAGCGGGGCCTGCCCATGGTGACTTTCAACCTCCTCATCCGGGCGGGCTCGCGCTACGACCCGCAGGGCCGCGAGGGCCTCGCCAACCTCACCGCGCGCTTGCTGACATACGGCACCCGCAGCCGGACCGCGCTCCAGATCAGCGAGACGCTGGACTTTATCGGCGCCACGCTCTCGGCGGGGGCAGGCGAGGAGCTGGCGAGCGTAAATTTAACCTTGCTGAAAAAGGATCTCGACGTGGGGCTGAATCTCCTGGCCGAGATCCTGACCGCGTCGGTTTTTCCCGCGGAAGAGATCGGCCGGCAAAAACAATCGGTGATCGCAGCGATCAGGGCCCGGGAGCAAGAGCCGGGATCGATCGCCCAGAGGAAATTTCACGAGGCGCTCTTCCCGCAAAGCCCCTACGGCCGACCGGTGGAAGGCGATGAAAAAGGCGTGGCACGCATCGGCCGGACCGAGCTGGTGGAATTTTATCAGCGGTATTACCGTCCGGATCGCGCGATCCTCGCCGTCGTCGGAGATGTCTCTCATCAGGAACTGAAGGACAAGCTGACTCAAGCCCTGCGCTCCTGGCAGAGGGGCGCCGGCGCGCGGGAAGAGGCCCCCCGGGTATCGGCCGGTCCGGCGACCGTCATCCGTATTCAAAAAAACCTGACGCAGGCAAACATCGTCATCGGCCATGAGGGAGTGACCAGAGGCCACCCGGATTATTACGTGATCCAGGTCATGAATTACATTCTGGGGGGCGGAGGCTTTTCCTCACGGCTGATGGATTCGGTGCGCAACGAGCGCGGGTTGGCCTATTCGGTCTATAGCTCCTTCGACGCCGACAAGCATGTCGGAACCTTTCAAGTCGCGATGCAGACCAAGAACGAGAGCGCCGAGGAGGCGATCCGCATCGCTACCGAAGAGATCCGAAGAATCCGGGAAAAAGGGGTGAGTGAGGAAGAGTTGCAGTCGGCCAAAGACTATCTCATCGGCAGCTTTCCCCTCCGTTTTGATACCAACCGGAGGCTTGCGAGCTTCTTCGCCCAGGTGGAATTCTTCGAGCTGGGGTCAGACTATCCGGATCGCTATCCGGATCTGATCCGCGCTATCCGCCACGAGGATGTCTTGCGCGCGGCTCAGCGCTATCTGCAGCCGGAAAAGCTTATCGTGGTCGTGGTAGCGAATCAGGAAAAAAGCCAGCCCAAGCAATAGCAGAATTAGGAAACGCTTTCTCCCCTGAGCTTAGCGGTGAGAGTCTGCTTCCACAGCCGGAGCCGGGCCGCGTGACGGGGAAAACGGCGCCTAAGCAATTTGAGCCGGTTTCTCAGCCACTCGGACTGG
>MGSR01000163.1:1021-6704 GCA_001798565.1 Deltaproteobacteria bacterium RIFCSPLOWO2_12_FULL_60_16 | reverse complement strand
GATGCGGTACGGTCCCGCCGCCGTATAGCCGGATTTCTTCGCCACCCTGGGACCGATCTCGGCGTAGGCGCCGGTGTCGAGCAGCACCTCGCACTCGCGCGCCACCAGCGTCCCATCCTTTTTCACCCCGGTCTTTATCTTGATGACCGCCGCATGCTTGGTGATGGTATAGAAGACCTCTTCGCGCGTAAGGACGACGCGCACCGGCCTGCGGGCCTTCAACGCCAGCGCCACGGTCACCGGCTCCAGCTTGGGATAGACCTTGCCGCCGTAGCCTCCGCCCAGATAGGGCACCACCACGCGGACTTTGGCCACCGGCACTTTAAAGATGTTCGATAGCTGGGTGCGCACCACGAAGGGGTTCTGGGTCGTGGACCAGACCGTGATGCGGCCGCTCGGATCGACGGCCGCGATCGAGCCGTGAGTTTCGAGAAAGCCGTGCTGGGTGGTCGGGAGCGTGAAGGTGTCTTCGAAGATATAGTCGGACTCGGCGAAGCCCTTCTCGACGTCGCCCTTGCGCAGCTTGAAATGGGTGCAGATGTTGGTCCCTTCCACAGGACGGATCTCGGCCAGGTCGGCGAAGCCGGACTCGGGAAGCCTGATGCTCTCGTGCAGGAGAGGCGCCCCTTTTTTCAAGGCCTCATGGACATCCAGGACCGCGGGCAGCTCCTCGTAATCGACCTCGATCAGGCGCAGCGCCTCTTCGGCCGTATCCAAATCCAGCGCGGCCACTGCCGCGACCGGATCGCCCACGTGCCTGACCTTTTCCACCGCGACGATCGTCTGGTCCTTGAAGACCGGCCCGTAGTAGGGGTCGATGCCCTGGTCTTTCAGGATATCGTCGCGGGTGAGAACGGCCACGACGCCCGGCAGGTTGAGGGCCCTGGAGACATCGATGCGCCGGATGCGCGCGTGCGGCAGCGGGCTCCTCAAGATTTTTCCGTGGCACATCCCGGCAATCTTCATGTCGGCCAGGTAGCTGGCCCTACCGGTGACCTTCGCCCGGTAGTCGAGCCGGCGCACCGATTTGCCGATAAGACCCTCTTCCATACGAAGCTCCTAGGACCCCGCGGCCCTTTTTACCGCCTGCTGAATCTCCTGGTAGCAGCCGCAGCGGCAAAAATTTCCCGCCATATAAGTTTTGATCTGCTCCTCCGTCGGCCGGGGGTATTCATCGAGCAGCGCCTTGGCGGTAAGAATAAATCCGGAGGTGCAGTAACCGCACTGCAACGCCCCGCATTCCATGAAGGCCGCCTGCAGCGGATGGAGATCATCTCCCTCGCTCAGCCCCTCGATGGTCAGGAGATCGCAGCCGTCGGCGTCCACCGCCAGGACCGAACAGGCGCTGACCGGCCTGCCGTTGAGAAGGAGCGTGCAGGCGCCGCAGACCTGGATATCGCAGCCGAGCTTGGCGCCGGTCAGGCCAAACTGCTCCCGCACCATATCGAGCAGCGTTGTGCGCGCTTCGACCTCAACGCTGCGCTTGCTGCCGTTAACTTTCAGTGAAATTGTTTTCTTCACGGCTACTTCTCTGACGGTAATATCTTCTCCAATTCAGCGATGAGCGCCGGCAAATCGTCCGCCACCGTACTCCAAACGATGTCGTAATCCACTATGTCGTAGCCGTGGACGAGTCGATTGCGCATGCCGATGATTTGTGGCCACGGGATCTTTGAATAACGTCGTCGGATAGCGGCGGGAACGCGACCGGCCGCTTCACCGATGATTTCCACACAGCGGAGAATGGCCAGCCCTAAGGCGCGGTCGGTGTCTAGATCTGCGCGCCTTCGGTTACGCATCAGCTCGACCGCTTCCCTAGCGTAGGCAAGCATATGACGCAGGCGGACTTGGGGATCATCCCGCGACATACACCGGCTCAGCCTCCTCCAATACTTCGTCGCGGAAGAAAGGACTTAGGCACAGCGGCGTGTTCATGTCCACCTTGCGTCCGCCAAGAAGCGCAGACAGCTCGATCTCCATTCCCGCCAGCCGAATCAGCCCGGGCGTATGCTCCGGCTCAAATTCTACCAGCACGTCCAAGTCGCTGTCGGGACGAAAATCCTCGCGCAACGCCGAGCCAAACACCGCCAACTTGCGGATGTGATGACGACGGCAGAAGTCTGCGATCTTTTGTTTCGGAAGTTTGATTTTGATGTGGTTCGTCTTCATTGTCCGTTCACCTTACCTTTGCGAGAAATCATACTTCCTTCTCGCCCTTTTACTCAACAGCCTTCTTTCGCGCCGGCCCTCCCACTGAGTTAGCCTACAGTCTCTCGCCTGCTGTTCTGTTATCTCTACCGATTGCCCTCAAAATAGAAAATCACTTTATTACTCTGTCCGCCCGGTACAGCACGGATTGCGGGATCGTGAGGCCGATCTGCTTAGCCGTTTTGAGATTGATGATCAGCTCGATCTTATCGACCCCCTCCACCGGCAAGTCCTTGGGTTTAACACCAGTAAGAATGCGCTGGACGTACTTCGCTGACATGCGGCCGACTTCGTGGAAGCTCACGCTGTAGCTGGCGAGGCCTCCCTTGATGACTTGACTTAGAAAATTGAACATAGTCGGCAACCTCTTGACCCTCGCCGTGTCGATGATCAGTTGATCCTGGCTACTCACCATCGGGTCTGCTAATGAGAGGAAGGCATCCACTTCCCCGGCCCTAAGCGCTCGTACACCCGCCTGAAGTTCCTCGACGGAAACGACGTGCCGTTCGACAAGCTCGACCCCCAGCAGTGGCGCAGCCTCCCGCGCCAACTTGGAGGACTCAATGGCAGCAAGATAGCGCGGGTTATAGAACGTCACCACCCGGCGGAGCTTCGGGACAATATCTTTCAGCATCTCCAGGCGCTTCGCTGTGAGGTCGGCGACCCGGTAGAAGACGCCTGTGAGTCTTACCCCCGGTTTTGCGAAGCTCTCCACGAGCCCGAGAACAACAGGGTCGGCCCCGGCATTGAAAACGATGGGGATATCTGTCGTCGCCCGCTTTGCTGCAATGGTGACGTTGGTGGACGTTGTATATATCAGGTTGACTTTCTCTTGTTCGAGATTCCTCGCTGCCTCCTCCGCCGCCTTTACATCGCCTTTCATATCTCGGATTGCGAAAATGAATTGTTTCCCCTCTAGAAGCCCCAACTCGCGGAGACCGACCCGGAGCCCGTCAATTGTCTCGTACCATGCTTCGCCCGGGAGGAGGACACCGACGCGGTAGACCTTTGGCTGCTGCGCCTCGGCTAAGGGAACAGCGGCCAGAAGAATAGTTGCCAGCAGAAAGGCGCTGATCTTTTTGTTCATGGTCTTTCCTCTAATCCAAAATCCAAAATCGGCAATGGTTCGACTACGCTCACCACAGGTCTAAAATCCGAAATTATTTCGCCCGTTCATACGCCTTCGCCGCTGCGCGCTTCACCAGCGTGCGCACGATCGCGCGCTTGTACTGCTCCGACCCGCGCAGATCGGAAACCGGGCTACATTCTTGCGCCGCCGAACTGGCCGCCTCCTCTACCAACTCCGGGCGGAAACTTTTTCCCTCCAGGACCTGCTCCGCCTTGCGCGCCCTTAGCGGCGTGGGACCGACGCATCCCAAAACAATGCGCGCGCTCCGGCAGATCTTTTGGTCCGCGTCGAGGGTGACCCGCACGGACACGCCCACGCACGGTTTGTCGACCACGGAGCTGCTGGAGAAACGGATGTATTCAACGCCCGAGCGGGCCGGCAGAGGCGGCACGACCACGTGCGTCAATATCTCGTCATCGGCCAGGCTGGTCTGGTAAAAGTCGACGAACAGCTCTTCCAGGGGAATCGCGCGCTCGCCTGAGGCGCCGGCGATCTTGACGCGCGCATCGAGAGAGATAAAAACCTGGGCCAGGTCGGTAAGCGGCTCGCCGGAGGCGAGATTGCCGCCCACGGTCCCCACATTGCGCACCCGGATGTTGGCCACCTCCTTTTCCACCTCGCAAAGGACGGGGAACGCCCGCCGGACGATCTCGGAGGTTTCGATCTCATGATGCGTGACCAGGGCGCCGAGGGTAAGCCCCTCGGCCGGATCGAAGCGAACCCCTTTCAGCTCTTCGATCTTCTTGATGTTGACGAGCGCCTTGGGCTCCAGGAGCCCTTGCTTCATGACGATGCTCAGATAGGCGCCGCCCGCGTACGGGCGCGCCTCGCCCGCGTAGCGCTTGAGCAAGCCGCAGGCCTCGGCGACGCTTTTCGGCTCCAGGTATTCGAAGTTTCTCACGATTGTAAGCGCAGCGATTCCTCAGGGCGCAAGTTTTCGGGCCGCGGCCAAACCCTTCGGGATCTCAAATCTCAGATCTCAAATATGAGATCTGAAATCTGGGATTTGAAATTCCGAGCATAGCGAGGACTGCGCCCCTCGGCCTCGCAGTGAACGCCGCTGCCCGGTCGAAGAGCCCGCGCATCCGATGACCGGCGGTGGGAATAAGCACTTACCCATTGCGCGGGCTCGGAGAGCGGGTGGCGGCGTTCGCCGCTAATGCCCTCACACATACTTGACCTTATCCACGCCGGGGATTTCCACTTTCTCAAAGCGCCAGCGCTCTTTCATCGGCGCGGTGGCGTCGATACCCAACCCGGCGGTAACGCGGTTCTCCGGACAAGAAGGATCCAGGGTGGAACAGGCGATACGCGGAACGATGATGGCGTCCTTGTCGGCCTGAAATCGCGTGGCCATCGCCCACTCCACCTGCATCGGATCGAAAGGATCGATATCCTCGTCGACCACAATCACTTGCTTTAGACCGATGCCCAACGAGAGCAGCGCCAAAATCACGTTCCGTCCTTCGTTCTCCGCGCGCTTTTTGATCGACACAACGACGTGATGGCGGAACGTGCCGCCGGGCGTCATATTGACCGCGCGCGCTTCCGGCACGATCTTTTTCACCTCCCGATACACTACCGCGGCATTGCCGTATTCGATCAGGGTATGGTTTTCCGTAACCGGCATGCCGGTGAGCGCAGTCTGATAAATCGGGTTCTGCCGCATGGTGATCGCAGTAACTTTCAAAACCGGGGCATGCTTCGCCTCGCTGTAACAGCCGGGATACTCGCCGTATGGTCCGTCGGCAACCCGCTCGCCGGGGATGGTCACGCCTTCGATCACGATCTCCGCGGCGGCCGGGACTTCGACGTCGATCGATTCGCATTTGGTGAGTCGCACGGGAGCCCCGCGCAGCCCGCCGGCGACATGGTACTCATCGATGCCGTATGGAACTTTGGCCTGCGAGCCGATGATGAGCGACGGCTCGACGCCGATCGCGGTCGCGACCTCCAAGCCCCGCTTTTTTTCCTCGGCCTTTAGAATCATCCGGCCCAGGTGGTGGTCCGCCGGCGCCCAGAGCGACAATTTATCTTTACCCAGCACAAGCATGCGGTGAATCGACAGGTTTCGGATATGGGTATCGGGATCTTTGCCGACCTGGACGCCGATCGTGACGTACGGGCCGCAGTCTTTGCTCGCGTGAGTGACGATCGGCAATTTGGCCAGATCGACCTGGTCACCGGTCCACTTGATTTCTTTTACCGGCCCGGTAGCGACAATTTCCGGAGGGATGCGTTTGTCCTCCAAGGTCAAGTAGCGCTCGAGCATCTGATCCTGCGGCACACCCAGCCCCAACGCCACCAACTTACGGGTGGCGAACAGCCCGCCTAGAACCCTCCAGC
>MGSR01000163.1:0-894 GCA_001798565.1 Deltaproteobacteria bacterium RIFCSPLOWO2_12_FULL_60_16 | reverse complement strand
TTACATCGACCTCTTCGCTGACTCGCAGCAGCTGTCTCTGTGCCTCTAGGTGGGAAAGATAATCCCGGAGATCTTCAAACATGGCTCCTCCTTACCTGTCTGCCCTTGAAGCCTACTTCTTGTAAATCACTACTTGGAGAGGCTTGCCCCGACCTCCCTCAGGGCAGGCGCTGATTCCCACCAGACAGTCCATCTCCGCTCTCAGATCCATGTGCGTCCCGGGCTTGGGCCGGATCATCGCATAGCGCATGGCACCGCTCTTGCCGTTGATCACCATGGTTTGAAAAATATTGAGCGGGCTGGGGACGTCTTCCTTGAGGACCTTCCAGGGCCTTAAGGCCCTGGCGAGATTCTCCCAGCAGCCGTGCTTGGGCGCAGCGCCTCTTTTTCTCCCGAGCTTCTTCCAGGTGGATCCGTAGATCGCAAAGACCTTGTCGCCCCACTTCTTATAAAAGGAGGTGCTGCACATGCCCTTTTCCATGTCATGCGTCCCCTCGTAGGTGTCTTTGACGATCGTCATCATCACGTTGTTGAACTTCGAGATCAGCAGATCCCCGGTAGTCACGTAGATCTTTCCCTGATCGACCTTGGTGCGCGCCTGATCGAAGCGCTCTTTTACATTTCTCAGATTAAAGACGACAAAGTCCGCCGTCGACTGGCCGATGACGCGGATAATTTGGCCTTTTTTTACCGGGAACGCCTTGCCCGTGTTTTTTTGAATGATAGCTTCGCTGACGACAACCATAGCTCCCCCTTTTTGATGGCACATTCATACGTCATCCGCCAAAGTCAATCAATAGGGATTCGACCTTATCACAGTCGTCAGCTCCGCAACTGTCCGGGCGAGTAATTTACCGGTTGACAGCGCCGAGCGCATGATGGGAAAATGCGGCG
>MGSR01000162.1:12498-13156 GCA_001798565.1 Deltaproteobacteria bacterium RIFCSPLOWO2_12_FULL_60_16 | reverse complement strand
GCCCGCGCCCAGGCCCAGCCCGCCCCCGATTAGCGCGCCCGCTGCGGGGCGACCGACGGCGCTACCGATAAGACCCCCTGCAGCGGCGCCGCCGAGGGTTCCTATGCCTGCCGCCTTCTCCCGCGTTGACAATGGTCCGCCAGCGCATCCGGCGCCGATCAGAGCCGCCGAGAACGCCACGAAAACAATCCTCTTCAGTCGATTTCTCGCCCTATCCATTTTTTTCTCTCCTCCTTTCTCCGTTACAGCCATGCTCAGAGACCAGCCTCATCAAATCTCGCCTGGAAAAAGGCTTCTGCAGGCAGCCGACCTGATATCTTTTTCTCTCCTCCTCCAACCGTGGCCGGAACCGATCCAGGTCCACGCTTATGTAGATGGTCCCTATTGCGGGATTATGCGCTCTGACACAGGCCATCATTTCCAGACCGTTTTTCTCCGGCATTTCAATGTCGGTGATAACCAGATCCGGCTTAAAGAGCAGGTAGGTGCCGTATCCCGCCGCTCCGTCGCCAGCCCACATCACCTGATGGCGGTCAAACTCCAGCATCTGCTGGATTAAAAAGCCCCATATCGGGTTATCGTCTACAACTAGAATTTTTGTATCTTTCACTTCTTTCACTGCTTCCCCGCACCATCGGTAAAACAGTCAGGCAAGGAC
>MGSR01000162.1:2521-12478 GCA_001798565.1 Deltaproteobacteria bacterium RIFCSPLOWO2_12_FULL_60_16 | reverse complement strand
AGGATAACTTATTGATTTTAAATAGATTATTCTGAACAGCCCAAATCCTGGGCTGTTCAGTTGTGAAGGGATTTACCTACAGGGAAGTGGAGGGAATTTGCCAGCCGGGGGGCTTTGCCTACAGCTTATTGCGACTTCTTAAAATCGTCCGCTTTGAGGTTATGTTTTTTCAGCAGGTCGTAGAAATCGGCGCGATACTTTCCGGCCAGCTTTGCTGCCTGGCTCACATTTCCTTGGCTCACTTGTAATAGATGGCAGATATAGTCCTTCTCAAAGGCGTCTCTCGCCTCCTTGAGAGGCTTTGGTGTCTCTTGGGATAGCTCGCTCGTTCCAACGGGCCCGGCGCCTTCTCGGGGAATGCTCTTTGTCTGGAGAATGAGTTGTTCGCCGATCACGTTCTGCTGCGTCATGGCCACGGCATACTCCATGGCATTCTCCAACTCGCGCACGTTGCCGGGCCAGTCGTAAAGCATAACCCTCTGCATGGCCTGGGGCGTCAGCCCCTGGATCTCTTTCTTCATCTGGCTGCCGAACTTTTTCAGAAAAGAGTCCACTAAATGGGGAACGTCTTCCTTTCTCTCCCTGAGAGGGGGGAGATAAATCGGAATGACATGGATGCGGAAGAAGAGATCTTCGCGGAACGATCCCTTCTTAACTTCCTCTTCCAGCTCCTTTTTGGTCGCCACGATAACCCGGACATCCACCGCTACCGGCTTTTCGCTGCCGAGGGGATAGAACTGCCGCTCCTGCAAGACCCGCAGCACCTTGGCCTGGGTCGAGGCCGGCATGTCGCCGATCTCATCGAGGAAGACGGTGCCCTCGTGCGCCTGGGTGAATAACCCCTTGGTGCTCCGTATCGCCCCTGTGAATGCTCCCTTCTCGTGGCCGAAAAGCTCGCTTTCCAGCAGGGTCTCGGGCAGGGCGGCGCAGTTGATCGCCACGAAAGGACGCTCTTTGCGCGCGCTGGCGAGGTGGGTGGCTTTGGCAATGAGCTCTTTGCCCGTTCCGCTTTCTCCGTGGATGTACACGGTGGAGTCGGTCTTGGCGATTCGGGAAACCGTTTCCAGGATGCTCAGCATCTTCTCGCTCTTCGCCACGATGTTGGCGAAATCGTATTTCTCCTCTAGCAGTCCTTTGAGTCTCCTGACCTCAGAGGTAAGGCGCTGCTTCTCCAGCGCCTTCTCGATCTGCAAGAGGAGGTCCTGGGGTTCAAACGGTTTGGTAACGTAGCTATAGGCTCCCCTTTTCATGGCCTCGACGGCGCTCTCGATGCTCCCGTGGCCGGTAAGAATGATGACCGGCATCTCGGGGTTGATGGCATGGAACTCCTGCATGAGCGAGATGCCGTCCTGACGGACAAGCCGGAGGTCGACGATGGAAAGATCGAAGGGCTGCGCTTTGACCGCCTCCAGCGCATCTTTCTCTTTCAGGGCCGTGGTCACGTCGTAATTGGCCGATTCGAGCCTCATTTTGACCAATTCGACGAGGTTTTTATCGTCATCGACGACTAGAATCTTCCCTGCCGGCATCGTCGTGCTCTATCGCTCCTTACCCCGTTTCATTCCCTCGATCTCGATATCCACCTGCTTTGATTTTTCGATCATCTGGCTCAACTTCTCATTCGCCTGGTTCAACTTCTCGTTTATCCGGCTCAACCTCTCGTTCGTCTGAAGAACCCCGACCCAGACCCTGGCCTGCTCCGCCAAAGGACTTTGAGAGTGCTCGTCGATGACTCTTTGGAAAAGCGCCACCGCCCGCCGCTGGTCCCTCTTGGGGTTTTCCGCGTGGGCATAGATCAAACCCATCTGAAAAAGGGCCTCATCCGCCGGGGAGCGGTTTGCAGAGAGGGATAACACCCTCTGGTTTTCCTTCAAAGAGGCCTCGTAATCGCCCTGAGCAAAGAGCCCTCGCGCGCGCACGAGCGAGTCCCGCGCCTCCTCCCGCTCCTGGAAGGTTTTTAAAATAGCGCAGCCTGCCAGGCTGAAAAGAATCAGACCGGCAAGACAAAAGTAAATCTGCTTCCCTGTCCCGGTTCGCTTTCCGCCCATACCTTGCCGCCGTGAGACGTAACAATGTGCTTGACGAGCGCCAGCCCCAATCCGGTCCCCTTGATCCTGTACGAGCCCGCAGCCGTCGCCTGCTGATACTTCTCGAAAATAGTCGTGAGGCTTTCCACCGGAATACCTGGCCCGGTGTCCGCGACAGAGACCTCGACGGTCCTGTCGCTGTGTCTGGCGGAAACCGTGACCTGCCCGCCCTCGGGGGTGAACTTCACGGCGTTTCCGACCAGATTTCTTAACGCCTGAAGAATCCTTGCGTTATCCGCCCTCGGCGCGGGCAGCCCGGCCGCGATCTTCGTCTCCAGCTGGATTCTTTTGGCCTCGACCAGAGGGGCTAACTCTATCACGACTTTATCAATAAGCGGAACCAGGGGAACCGGCTCGAAGGTATAGGTCATCATCCCCGCCTCCATCTTGGATAGATCCAGCAGGGAATTGACCAGACTGATTAAACGCTCGCTTTCTTCGGCCAGGATTCTCAAAAGCTTTTTTTGCTTGTCGCTCAACGGGCCGCCGACCCCATCGAGCAAAAGGCTCACGCCTTCTTTTATTGATGTTAAGGGGGTACGTAATTCATGAGACATCGAGGAGAAAAAGTCCGATTTCATCCTGTCCAGGTCTTTGAGTTTCCGACTCATGAAATTCAACGCGCTCGCCAGCTCGGCTATCTCCGGCGGCGAGGCGACATTCAGGTCGCCTTCAAAATGGCCTTTGGCGATGTCTCGGGTCTTCATCTTGAGGATGGAGATGGGCCGGGTGATGCTCCTGGTAATAAAAAACGAGATAGTGATGACGAAAATAAGCGAGGCCCCGGTGATCAGCAGAGCCACCCGGCCGGCGTTGCTTCCGGCCTCAGCCAATGTTTGAATCTTGCCATAGGTATTCTGCTGGCTATAGCCGGCCAATTTTTTGAGTTCCGCGCTGATCAGGTCCGCAGCCCTCTCCTTTTGTTGCTTGTAGCGCTCGTAGGGATAATCCTTGCGGGCCTTCAGGTATTTGACTTCCTGATCCACGAGGTCTTGATAGCTCTGATGGTGCCCCCCGGCCCGCCTCAGGAAGCCGCTAGCCTCGGGGTCCGCGAGCGCCGTGGCCTCCTCGAGATACAGCTCAAAATCGTTTTTGAAAAGGAGAAACTGATCATACAGGGCATCGTCCCTGGTAATGATGAATCTCCTCTCATACCGGATCTCTGACAGCAAAGTATCCGTAAGCTTCTTCTGGTAGTCTAAGACACGGTTGTCGCTCTCTAGAACGGATCGGGTGATGTTGTTGAATCGCCGCAACTCGATCACGGCGTAGGCACTTACAGCTAAAATGAGGATAAAAATTCCTAGATAACCAAGAAATAGGCGGGCGAAGAGAGTTAACCTCATCTTGACGGGTGCGTCCTCTCGGACTGCGCGGCCGGGGTGGCGCTAAAACTGCAGTCTCTAAGGTTCGGGGAGACCCTTCTTGTCCGTTTCCACCGCCACCAGCTTCTGGCCGAATTGCTCCAGGCGCTTATCGGCGCTCTGAAAGCTCGACTGCGCGTGACCGAGATGTTTCCCGAGTAGATCGAATTCGTCCCGAAACTTGGAGAAATCTCCTCTGAGCCGGCTGAGATCCTGAAAGATCTCCTTGGCGCGCTCTTCTATCCGCATCCCCCTCAACCCCATGATGATCACCTGGAGGTAGGCGTAGAAGCTGTTCGGGGAGACCGGAATGACCCGTTTGGCGAGCGCGTACTGGCTCAATCCCTTGTCGCTGCCCGCGGAGTCGTCCTTGATAATGGTCTCGTAGTAGACATTTTCGGCGGGGATATACATGAGGGCGAAGTCGTAGGTCCCCTCGTCGGGGAGGATATACTTGCTGGCAATGGCGTCGATATGTTTCTTGACGTCGGAGACAAACTGTCTTCGCGCCTTCGCCTTCTCATCTTCCGTCCCGCCCTCCAGCATGCGCTTGAAGTTCTCCAGCGGAAACTTGGAATCCACCGGGACCAACGAGTCGCCGAGGCGAATGACGGCGTCCACCTTCTCGCCGCTCTGGAAGGCGTGTTGCGTCGTAAAATGGTCCGGAGGGAGGATCTGCGCCAGGAGATCTCCGAGGAAAAATTCTCCCAGGCCTCCTCTCAGCTTGGGGGCGCGGAGAATCTCCTGCAGCGACGCGATGTCTTTGCCGACGTCGTAGATCTTTCGGTTCGCCTCCTCCAGGCTGCCGAGGCTCTTCTGCACGCTGCCCACGACCCGCGCCGCGTTGTCGAGCCTTTCTCCCAGGCTCTGCTGCGTCTTTTGCAGAACCTCCGAGCTCTCCTTGAGCCGCTCGTTCACGTTGCTCAGGAGCTGCCCCAACTGCTGATGGATGAGCTGGGTGCTGCTGTCCACGACCTGCGTGACCTGTCCGCGCAACTGGTCGATCTGCTGCTGGACCAGCAGGAGAGATTGGTCCTCTTTTTTCTCCGCCAGGAGGGACTGCAGCCGACGCAGGAAAAGCCAGGCGAGCGCCGCAAAACCGACAAGCAGGAGAAAAATCCAGGCTATCGGATGAAGCGATTCCACGCTTTAGAATATCGGCGTTAGAGAAGCCGCAAGGCGTATTCCAGGATCTCGCTGAGCTTGCGGATCTGGGTCGCCCGCATCGATCTTTCTTCAGGCGGCGAGGAGAGATATTGGTCCAGGCTGCGCTTGAGGTTCCATTCCAGGAGCTCCACGCATTGCTCCATGCTGACCTTTTCCGTCCGCCGCCGCCTTGCCTGGTGGAGTTCCTTGAGTCGAATCACCTGGCCCATATAGTCGCGTAGCTTAAGGAGGGATAGTCACCTTGTCAAGGGGACAGGGGGCAACGGTTCCTGCTGGGTGACGCAGTGGATGGCGCCCAGGCCGGCCACGAGATGCGCGCAGGGGATGCCGATGACCTTGCGGCCGGAAAACAGCTCGCCCAGTATTCCCAGCGCGGCGCGGTCGTTGGCATGATCGTACGTGGGCACTAGAACGACGCCGTTGGCGATATAAAAATTGGCGTAGCTCGCGGGCAGTCTTCTGTCCTCGTAAGCCACCGGGCCGGGCATGGGGAGCGGCACGATCGCGAGCTTTTCGCCTCCCTGATCCCGCGCGCCCTGGAGCCGCTCGTAATTTTCCCGTAGCAGCCGGTAGTTTTCATCCCTTGAATTCTCCTCAAGCGCGCAGACGATCGTCGTCGGATTGACGAAGCGGGCGACATCGTCTATGTGGCCGTCGGTATCGTCCCCGACGATGCCCTCGCCGAGCCAGATGATATGATCGACCCCCAGACTTTCTCTCAGGTTCTCTTCGATCTCCGCCCTGCTCAAGCGCGGGTTCCTGTTGGCATTCAAAAGGCACTGCACCGTAGTCAGGCAGGCGCCGCAGCCGTTGACATCGACGGAGCCCCCTTCGAGGACGACGTCATGCTCAAAAACCGGGACGCCGAGCAGCGCGGCGATCTCTCTGCAAACCGAATCATCCTCCATGTAAGACTCGTACTTCCCACCCCAGGCATTAAAGATCCAGTCGTTGAAGGCCAGCTTGGCCGGCCCGTTTCCCGTGACAAAGGTCGGACCGTAATCGCGCATCCAGACATCCACGGTAGGGATGCCGTAAATGGATACGTGTTCCATGACTGCCCCGCCATCTTTGAGAAGCCTGGTCGCCTCGGCCCTTTGCCGCTCGTCGCGCACGAGAAGGCAGACCTGTTCGGTCGGCGATAGCGCCCGCGCCATTTGAACCCAAATCTGTTTGATCAGTTCCAGCTGATTTGAGTCTGGCCAGGCCTCAGGGTTATGCGGCCAGGCGAGCCAGGTGGCCCTGTGGGGCTGCCATTCCGCCGGCATGCGATAGCCGAGCTGGCGCGGCGTGCGCCGATTAGTCTTTGCTTGCGGAAGCTTCAACGGAGGACAATCTGATAGCTTTTAGAAGTGGGCCTTTCGCTTCGCTTGATCGTCCCTCGACTCGACTCCGCCTCGCTCGGGACGACCCCGAGCAAGAGCCCTCGGCAAGGCCGGGGCTCGCGTCGAGGGATCGAGAAAGCGCGCGGTGAGGGCGCCGTAAGCATCGATGCGCCGGTCCCTGAGAAACGGCCAGTTTTGGCGCGTTTCATCGACTTTCTTAAGGTCGCACCGCGCAGTCAGGATCGCTTCGCTCTCCCTTCCGGCGCGGGCGATGATCTCGCCGAAGGGACCGGCCACGAAAGAGTTTCCCCAAAACTTGAGCTTCCCCTCCCGTCCCACGCGATTGGCCGCGGCGACATAGACCCCGTTGGCCACGGCATGTCCGCGCTGGATCAGCTCCCAGGCGGCCTGCTGGGCGCGGGCCACGGCTTTCGGCTCGGTGGGCAGCCAGCCGATCGCGGTGGGGTAGAAGAGGATCTCGGCGCCCGCCAGGGCGGCGAGACGCGCCGCTTCCGGGAACCATTGGTCCCAGCAGACCAGCACGCCGATCTTCGCGTAGCGCGTTTTAAAGCAAGGAAACCCCAGGTCTCCCGGGGTGAAATAGAACTTCTCGTAGTAGCAGGGATCATCGGGAATGTGCATCTTGCGGTATTTCCCCGCGATCGAGCCGTCCGCGTCGATCACCGCCGCGGTGTTGTGATAGATTCCGGCGGAGCGCTTCTCGAAAACGGAAGCGACGATGACGACTCTCTGCTGCCGCGCCAGCCGGCTCAGGGCCTCCGTGGTCGGTCCGGGGATCGTCTCCGCCAGCCTAAAATTCTTGGCATCCTCGCTCTGTGGGAAATAGCGCGAGAGAAAGAGCTCCTGAAGGCAAACGATCTCAGCCCCTTTTCCGGCGGCCGCTCCGATCCGCGCCGCCGCCTTGGCGAGATTCGCCTTTGGATCCGCCGCCGCGCTCATCTGAATAAGAGCGACGGTGACTTGTTCTTTGGTTTTCTTGCCGGCCACTTCAGCGGCCCTCGTGGTTTTTCACTCTAGCACAAAGCCGGTGAAGTTTCTTCTTTTTGCCGCTGAGCGGAAAAAAAGAGGAAAGGCGCGCCGCCTTTCCTCTTTTCGCGAAGCTTCCGGCGCCGCTACTTCAGATGCCGGCCGAAGAATGACTTGAACTTGTCCCACGCGTCCTTGGCCGAATCGGCGTGATAGCTCTCCCGCTCGTTGCAGAAGAAGCCGTGTCCGGCTCCCGGGTAGACCTTTATCGCAAAATTCTTCTTGTCATCCGTGAGGGCCTGCCGGATCTGGGCCACATGGTCCTGCGGGATCAGAGGGTCTTTTTCCCCGAAGAAGAGCTGGATGGGGCAGTTGATTTCTCCGCTGCGCGAGAGCGGGCTGGGTTTGCCCATCGGGATGCCCCCGCCGTAGAACCCAACTGCGGCCTTGATGTCCTTATTATGGTGCGCCGCGGCCAGATAGGTGCAGCGGCCGCCCATGCAGAAGCCGGTGACACCGATGGCGCCGGCCTTCACGTAGTTCTGTGACTTCAGGTGAGCGATCACCGCTCCCGCGTCTTCCATGACCTTCGGGTCCTGCAGACGGTTCATGATACCGATCGCCTTTTGCAGCTCCTTGTAGGGGACGATGCGCTCCGGCTCCCGATGGTAGAGATCCGGCGCTATAGCGACATATCCCTCGCGCGCCACCCTTTCGGTCACGTCTTTGATGTGGCTGTTCACCCCGAACGCCTCCATAAAGACGATAATCGCCGGGCGCGCGCCGCCGTCTTTCGGCCGGGCCTCATAGGCCTCCATCTTGCCGTCCGGGGTGTTGAGTTGAATGGTCGACGTGGTGATATCCATACTCTCCCTCCCTTCAGCAGGCTGCGAACATGATTTTTCAGCACCCTGCTAGAAACCATTTGCCGATCGAGAATTGATTTTTGTCTATCAGATTTTTCTCCGCCGGTCCACCCCTTAGCGGCTGGAGATAATAACCACGCCGCTTACCATCAGGATCGTCCCGAAAACGATGCGGGCCGTGATCTTTTCCAGATCCTTCAAGAAGATCGCGCTGAAGAGCAGGATGAAGAGCGGGGTGGTATCCAGGAGCGGCACCATGACGGAGACTTCCCCCATGCTCAGGGCCGCAAAATTCAGGACCTGCGCCACGGTGGAGAGAAGCGCCGCCCCGCCGAAGAACGGGAGGCTCTGCCTGCCGGGCACGACGAGGCGCAGCCTGCCGACAGCCGTCAAAGACGCGGCAAAGAGCACCAGAGAGGTGGTCGTGGCGACCGCCGCGCCTACAAAGGGGTCGGGAAGAATGAGCATTCCTCCCCTGCGCAGGTTCTGCGACACCGCGGCGACCAGCGCCGCCGCCAGCGGGAAGACGATGTCAAAGAGCCTCCAGTCCCCGCCTCCACTGCCGCGCGAGGAAAGGAGCCAGACGCTGGCGACGACGAGCAGTGTGCCGGCGTAAACCGCCGGCGGCGGCCGCTCGTGAAGAAAAATCACCGCCAGGATGAGCGCGAACAGCGGGCTGATTCCCCGCAGGGGGCCGGCGCGAGAGACCCCTAACCGCGTAATGGCTATGTAATAAAATATCCGCGCCAGCAGCGGTTGAAGGCAGCCGCTGAGGACAAAATAGATTGTCGCCGAGGAGCCCAGCAGATGCAGCGGCGTGGTGGCCAGTAGATAGGCCCAGAGAGCCGCGGCGGCAACGCTGTAGCTCAGGAAGGCGGCGGCGTAGATGTTGGAGGTGCGCGCGCCCATGCGGACCAGAACCCCGTCGCCCGCCCAACCCATCGCCGACACGATGGCGATCACTTCAGGCGGCATGGGATTTCTCCGGCTTCAAGGGGGTCCCGCGGGAAAAGAGAAACAGGAAGGGCGACAGTAGCACCAACAGCGGCGCTCTTACAAGTTTCAGGGGCAATGGGGCCGCACCAACCCCTCGCTCCAGTGCCTCCTCGTCGAGAGGCTGATTGCTGACACAAGCAGGCTCCTCGGGGGCAACGCCTCCGAGCGCAGCCGATGGACCTGTGCCTTGAGGGCCACCGCCCCGTCCTCCCCTATGCTGCTCACTCCAACGGTCGGGGCCTGCCAGCAACCTTCCTACCCCTACGTCTGCGCCCTCCAGCCTCGCCCCCTCGGAGCCGCCACCACCCTCTTTTCTCCCAGGGACCTTCCTGTCCTCGTAAGCGAACATCGGCTCGGCGGCGTCGGAACTCTCTGCGAGCCGAGGACTCTGCGAGTGAGGGGATTTGCCGAGCGAGCCGAAAGCACCGAGAGTGAACGGTTCAAAGAACCCACGGACCTATTGCTTTCGGGGAGCGAGGCGAGTCCCCGAACGAGCCTTCCAGCCGGCGGGCTGGACATGATCGGGCCCATCGCTTAAGATTCGTTTTCATCTTCGACCACTGGGGAGCGTCAGTGAAAAAGGCTAAGACAAAGACAAGAGCGCGGGCCGCCGAAGGGAGAGCCTCCTCGCTGAGAAAGGTCCCGAGAACGATGGCCGCGCTGGCGCGCGCCCAGAGAGTCACGGAGCGGGCCTCCGGCTGCGGCTTCGACTGGCCCACGGTTGAGCCGGTCTGGGACAAGATCGAGGAGGAACTGCGCGAGCTTAAGGCGGCCGTCGCATCCGGCGGCAAAGGCCGTGTGCGGGAGGAGATAGGGGATCTGCTCTTCTCCCTGGTGAATCTCTCCCGCTTCCTCGGCGTCGAGGCCGAAGCCGCGCTGGGCGAAGGCGTCGATCGCTTCCTCAAGCGCTTTAGCCACATCGAAACGAGACTTCGAGAGAGAGGAAAATCTCCCGCCGAGTCGTCGCTGGAAGAGATGGACGCCCTGTGGGAGGAGGCCAAGAGAATGGAGCGGAGGCCGTGACATGGCGGAGAAGCTGAGCATCGTTTTTCTCGACGCCTCTACCTTCGGCGACGTTTCGCTAAAGCGCTTCAGCGAAAGCTGGAACTGCGCCGTCCACAGGGTCACGGCCCCGGCCGAGGCGGCCGAGCGCGTCTGCGGCCGT
>MGSR01000162.1:0-2448 GCA_001798565.1 Deltaproteobacteria bacterium RIFCSPLOWO2_12_FULL_60_16 | reverse complement strand
TGATCGCCATCGCCGCCACCGGCACCGACAATGTCGACCTGGAGGCCGCGCGCGCACGCGGCATCAGAGTATGCAACGTCCCGGGATACGCGGCCCAATCCGTCGCCCAGTTTACCATGGCGCTCATCCTTGAGCTGGCAACCCGTGTCGGCGGTTATGGAGGGCTGGTGCGCGCCGGGGCCTGGGAAAAGAGCCCGATCTACACCCTGCTCGAATTCCCTTCTTTCGAGCTTGCCGGAAAATCTCTCGGCCTGGTCGGCTATGGAAATATCGGCCGGAGAGTGGCGGAGATGGCGCGCGGCTTCGGGCTGGCAACTCTCATCGCCGCCCGCCCCGGCTCCGAAGGTCCTGAGCCGCAAGACCGCCTGCATCTGGATGAAGTTCTGAAACAGTCGGATATCGTCTCTCTCCATTGCCCTCTCACCCCGCGGACGAAAAATCTAATCGACAGCCGGGCGCTGGCGCTGATGAAGCCATCGGCATTACTCATCAACACGGCGCGGGGAGGACTGGTCGACGCGGAGGCCCTGATCCAGGCGCTGCGTGAGAAACGGCTTGCGGGCGCGGCAGTGGACGTGCTCACGCAGGAGCCGCCGCCGCCTGATCACCCGCTCATCAAGGCGGCAAAACAATTGGGCAATTTATTGGTCACGCCCCACTGCGCCTGGAGCGCGCGCGAGGCGCGGCAGCGTTTGATGGATGAAGTGATGGAAAATATCCTGGCCTTTACAAAAGGGCAGGACAGAAACCGCGTCGCCTGAGGAGCGGCTATTTCATCCGCGTTGCTCAAGTCACTGAAGAATGGCGAGAACACTGCCCGTAGTCTCCCTAAAATAGCCCTTGCCGGGACACCCGCGATCCTATACAGTTCATTCATAGAGATCATTCCTACGTCCTATGGCACGTAAGAGGAAAAAGGCCAGGCCACAAACTCAATGGTGGCAATAACTTCGGCTCTGGATTCACGGCGAATGTATTCTCGGGCCTGCCCCCCCCACTTTTCCAAAATCCAAAGGCTATCAAGAGCCTGAATAAGGAGAGAGTTATGCATCCTCTATTGGTGGTTGCTATCCCATTAGTGTTGGTGATCGTAGGCATGGTATTGAACAGTGTTGGACTCTCATTCGATCAACCTCCAAGTTCATCGGAGCAAGATCCGGCAAAGAGAGCGGCGGCGGAAAGGGAAGATTACCGCAGATTCTTTGATTTACAGAGAAGGCAAGCTGTGACCAGGCAAAAAAGGGTCGGCCAATATGCCTGGTTGCTTATGGCCGCGATTATCGGTTCCTTCATCTGGCTGTATAAGGATACCGTTAACAATACCACCATCACGACTCAAATTGCCGGGCTTCAAACGATGCCCACGGAAGAAGGGAAAGAGATGGTTCTCTCTGTCACTCTGAAGGATGGGAGCAATGTCAAATATCTGATCAAATCACCCAAAGCCGACACCTTGGATGCGGCCACAAAAGAAGAAATTTCGAAACAAAAGGTCTCGTCCTGGGAGGTGTCAAGCTTGAAAACGGCTTTGAGCATCGGTGATAATCCATTGCCTCTTGGCGTCGCGCTGAAGATTTCCAATTGACGAGTGACCAAGGCCGATCCGATAGCAGGCCAACATAAAAAGGAGAGCATAAATGGCTAAGAATAGAGTGTTCATCAGCTACGATTACGACAAGGACAAGGTCTCCAAGGATCGGCTGCTCGCGTGGGACGCCGGCAAGGAATTCGATTTCTCTTCGTACGACCAATCCTTCGAATTCTCGGTAGACAGCGATGACGCGGCGGCCATCAAGCAGGTCCTATCCGCTCGTATAGGCGACTCAAGTCACTTCCTGTGCATCGTCGGCAAAGAGAGCTACCTCAGTGGCTGGGCGGCGTGGGAAACCCGGAAGGCCGCCGAGCTCAAAAAGAAGCTCGTGGCCGTCAAGACCGACTCGATCAACGACTCGCCGTCCGCACTGCAACATGCCGGCGCGTTGTGGAGCCCGTTGTTCACGTTCGACTCCATCAAGAAGGCGATTGCCGGCGTCTAGTCGTCTGCTGCGGCAAATCGAGAAGGACGAAACGGGCCGCCCGGCACAGCCCTGCGGTGCCAGATTTCACCCACCCGTTATCCACATCAGGGCCTCATTCGATACCATACACCAGCCGGTGATGCCGTCGAAGCCCAGGAAACGAAAGATCGGATTTATCATGAAAGAAAGGGCTGTAAAATAAGGTCAGAAATTAGCCCGAGGCGTTAAGCACCCCTTGACAAGCCGGAGGGGGGTGCTTACGTTTTGAACAGTTAGAATTCAAAGTCTCAAGAAAGGAAGGCTAATTATGGAACTTGTGAGATGGCAACCCTTTGAGGGTCTAGGCGACATTAACGATCTTTTTGAGGACGCCTATGGTCGGTCGAGGCTTCTCCATACGGCTCCGACCGGGGTCTGGTATCCTCCGGTG
>MGSR01000161.1:5276-5991 GCA_001798565.1 Deltaproteobacteria bacterium RIFCSPLOWO2_12_FULL_60_16 | reverse complement strand
GCCGCGATCTTGTAGGCGATGACGCCGTCCTTGACGTCTTTCTTGTCCGGCAGGCCGAGGTGCTCTTTCGGTGTCACGTAGCAGAGCATCGCCGTGCCGAACCAGCCGATCATCGCCGCGCCGATGGCGCTGGTGATGTGGTCGTAGCCGGGCGCGATGTCCGTGGTGAGCGGCCCGAGGGTATAGAAGGGCGCCTCGTAGCATAGCTCCAGCTGCTTGGTCATGTTTTCCTGAATAAGATGCATCGGCACGTGGCCGGGTCCCTCGATCATCACCTGAACGTCGTGCTTCCAGGCGATCTTCGTCAGTTCGCCCAAGGTCTCGAGCTCGCCGAACTGCGCCTCGTCGTTGGCATCGGCGATGCAGCCGGGACGGAGCCCGTCTCCCAGGGAGAAGGCGACATCGTAAGTCTTCATGATCTCGCAGATCTCCTCGAAATGGGTGTAGAGGAAATTCTCCCGATGGTGCGCGAGACACCACTTCGCCAGGATCGAGCCGCCGCGCGAGACGATCCCGGTGATCCGCTTCGCCGTCAGCGGGATATAGCGCAGCCGCACGCCGGCATGGATGGTGAAGTAGTCCACCCCCTGCTCGGCCTGCTCGACGAGCGTGTCCCGGTAGATTTCCCAGCTAAGCTCCTCGGCCTTGCCGCTGACTTTTTCCAGCGCCTGGTAGATGGGCACCGTGCCGATCGGCACGGGCGAATTGCGCAATA
>MGSR01000161.1:1764-5225 GCA_001798565.1 Deltaproteobacteria bacterium RIFCSPLOWO2_12_FULL_60_16 | reverse complement strand
TATCCGAGCCCCAGCGCGTCGCCCAGATCATCTTCTCGACTTCCTCCTCGACCGAGGAAGCCACCGCCGAGTTGCCGATATTGGCGTTGATCTTTACCAGAAAATTCCGGCCGATGATCATCGGCTCGGTCTCCGGGTGGTTGATGTTCGAGGGGATGATGGCGCGGCCGCGCGCGACTTCGTCACGCACGAACTCCGGAGTCACTACTTTGGGAATGGAGGCGCCGAAGCTGTTTCCGGCGTGGGTGCGAGAGGCGCCGTTGCCGCCGTTTGCCAGGGCCGTCTCCCGCCCCAGATTCTCGCGGATCGCGATGTACTCCATCTCCGGCGTGATGATGCCCTTTTTGGCGTAGTGCATCTGCGAGACATTCATGCCCGGCTTTGCCCTGAGGATCGGCCGGCGCGACGCCTCCGGGAAGCGCTCCGCCCCGCCGTTCTGCCCATGGCCATTGGCCCCGTTTCCGCCCGCGGCAGCGCGGCTGCCCGACTCCTTCCCTCGACTTTGCTCGGGATGGTGAGCTTGTCGAACCACCACATCACCGCGCGCCTTGATCCATTGCAAACGCAGAGGCGCAAGGCCTTTTCGAATATCCACGCTGGCGGTGGGATCGGTATAGGGGCCCGAGGTGTCATAAACCGCCAGCGGCCGTCCGGCCTTCTCGCCACCGTTGTGGGGAGACACAGAGAGCGAGATCTCGCGCATGGCGACCCGAACGTCGGCGTGCCTCTTCCCCTGAGCGTAAATCTTGCTTGAGGCGGGTAGGGGGTCGGTCGTTATCTGGCCCGCTGAACCTATCACTCTCTTATCGGCTCTGGACATGGTCTTCCCTCCTGCTAGACGTGCCGGTACCGGCGGACGTGCTCCTCGTAGAGCCCCTCTTTGCCCTTGGCGTCCAAATCGCGCGACCGCTGCATCAAAAGCTCCCTGTCTTCGACGAAATCCTTCCTGGAAAAACCCCAGTTCGCGGGATGGAGGCCGGTATCCATCCGAATGGCGTCGCAGGGGCAGGCCTCGACGCAAAAGCCGCAGTAAATGCAGCGCAGCGTGTCGATCTCGTAACGCACGGGATATTTTTCAACGGGTTTGTCCGGGTATTCGCCGGCCTGGATATAGATACATTCGGCCGGGCAGGCGGTGGCGCAGAGAAAACAGGCGGTGCACTGCACCGTATCATCTTGCTTGAGGGTCAAGCGGTGGCGTCCCCGAAAGGTATCCGGATAGGGCCACCGCTCGTCCGGGTACTGGACGGTCTGGGCCGCCTCAAGATTCTTGGCCAGGCCCGCCTGATGCAGGATATGGACGAACAGGTTGCGCCAAAAGTGATATCCCGTGACCATCAAGCCACGCAGGATCTCCGGGAAATAAAGCCTTTCCCAGAGTCCCATATGTTCAACCCGCTGCATGCTTTTTTACAGACCTCTAGAAGGTTTACTAATCGATTTATAGAGGATTCTGGCTTTTTGTCAAGGAAGCCGGTCCTCGCTACGCTCGGAATCTCATGCTCCGGCTTAGCTCAGCATGATCCTGGCCCGTCGAAGGATCAGATTGCAGATCCCAGATTTCAAATTTGCCCTCTGAAATTTGCAATTCGAGATGCCGAAGGCCTTATTCCGAATCGTACTGGAGCAGCGAAAAGACACTGCAGGGATTGAGTTTTTCCCGTCCCTTCAAAAAGGAGAGCTCGATGACAAAGGCGCACTCTACGACCGTTCCGCCAAGCTTGTCGACCAGGGCGATGGCCGCCGCCGCCGTCCCGCCGGTGGCGATCAGGTCGTCGGCTATGAGGACGCGGGCGTGCGGCGGGAGGGCGTCCCGGTGGACCTCCAGGGTATCCGAGCCGTACTCCAACTGGTAGCTCGCGCTGTGCGTCTCGTAGGGAAGCTTGCCGGGCTTGCGCACGATGCAGAAGCCCGCGCCCAGTTTGTAAGCCAGGGCGGCGCCGATGATGAAGCCGCGCGACTCGATTCCCAAAACGACGTCAATCTTTTGGTTTTTATAGCGCGAAGCCAGCAGGTCTATGGTGCGCTGGAACAGCGGCCCGTTGCCCAAAAGGGGGGTGATGTCTTTGAAGATTATTCCGGGCTTTGGGAAATTCGGAATATCGCGAATGGCTCGACGAATCTCGGCGATCTCTTTTTCCATCGCTCCCCCGCTACCACAAACGCTTTCTACGCGCAAACAACCGTCTTCTGCGTTTTAACTTTTTTTTTACTTGTTTTCCTATCCCCATATCTGTCTGGCGGTCTCCATGCAGACCTCGAGCTTCCTCTTCTGGTCGTCTTCGCTGATCAGGTTCCCCACCACGTCCGAGGCGAAGCCGCACTGGGGGCTGATCGCCAGCCGCTCGAGCGGAACATATCGGCTCGCCTCGTCGATGCGTTTTTTCAAATCGTCGATCCTCTCGATCTCCGGCACCTTCGTGCTCACCAGCCCCAACACCACCACCTTGCCCTTGGGAACGAAGCGCAGAGGCGCGAAGCCTCCGGCCCGGGGGCTGTCGTATTCGAGCAGAAAGCGGTCGTGCTTGAGCTCCGTCAGGAGTCTCTCGGCGATGGCGTCGTACGTGCCCTCGCGATGCCACATGCTGCGCTGGTTGCCCCTGCATAGATGGATGCCGAAGGTTATTCCCGCGAATCCGTCGAGGACTGCATTGTCGGCCTTGAGGGAGCGGGCAAAATTCTCCATCGGATCCTCGCCACGGCCGCGCATCGCCTCCAGCGAAGGCGGATCGACGTAGGCGGTGTAGCCGGGGGCGTCGATTTGAACGTAGCCGCAGCCCGCCTCCGCCAGGCTCCGCACGATCTCGCGCTCGATGCTTACGACATCGGCGACGAAATCGTCCACGGCGGCGTAGACCGAAGCGGAGTTCCGGTAGTCGAAGCGCTGGCAGATGCGGTCCGGGCCGATCAGGGTCACCTTGGCGGGCCTTTGCGCCACGCGGCTCACGAAGCGGTACTCCTCCAAGGGAACGTTGCGCACGAGGCGCAGCCGCTCCACCACCGGCCGCCGCTGTGATACGGCAGTCCCTTTCGCCTCGCCGCCGTCCGGTATCTTCCAGCGCTGCAGCGGCCTGCTCCCCTCGACCCGCTTCTCGTAGAAGCCCATATCCGCGCGCGCCGCGTCGAACCCGGCGACCGACTCCCCGAAGCTGTCCTGGAAATTCAGCCGGCGGTACTCCCCGTCGGTCACCACCTCCAGGCCGATCGCCTCCTGCAGGGCCACCGCCTGGCGGATCGCCTGATCCTCGATCCGGCGCATCTCCTCGGCGGTGATTTTTCCCGCGTCGAAATCCAGGCGGGCCTGCTTGAGATGCGCCGGACGCAGCAGGCTTCCGACCACGTCGGTGCGGATATTCGCCAGTTCCTTCATAGACAAAATCCTCCATGAACAGTTATGCGAGAGTCCTGGGAATGTCAAATAGTTCACTCGGGGGCCTGCTTCGCGCGCCCAAAGCAATGGG
>MGSR01000161.1:0-1650 GCA_001798565.1 Deltaproteobacteria bacterium RIFCSPLOWO2_12_FULL_60_16 | reverse complement strand
CGTGATTGTGGATGTTATGAAGGCGTTCGAGATCGAGTATATCGCGATCAATCCGGGCGCGACCTTCCGCGGCCTGCATGACTCCCTCGTCAACTACGGCGGCAACCACATGCCGGAGATCGTTCTGTGCAACCACGAAGAGATCACCGTGGCGCTGGCCCAGGGCTACGCCAGGGCCAAGGGAAGGCCGATGGCGGCCGCCGTCCATAACATCGTCGGCCTGCAGCACGCCTCCATGGCCATCTACAACGCCTGGTGCGACCGCCTGCCCGTGATCGTGGTCGGGGGAACCGGACCCATGGATACCGCGCAGCGCCGCCCGTGGATCGACTGGGTCCACACCGCTCTGGTGCAGGGCAATCTCGTGCGCGACTTCGTCAAATGGGACGACCAGCCGGGGAGCGTGGAGGCGGTGGCGGATTCTTTTATCCGCGCCTATCGGCTGGCGACGACGGACCCCATGGGTCCCGTCTATATCTGCTATGATAGCGAGGTGCAGGAAAAGAAGTTGAACGGCGAGGTGCCGTTTACTTCGCTGGAGCGCTATGCCGCCCCGCTGCCGATGCAGGCGCCGGAAGAAGGCTTTGAAAAGAGCATCCGCTGGCTCCTCGAGGCCAAGGCGCCGGTAATCATTGCCGACTGGGTGGGACGAAGGGAAGGGGGCTTCAAGGGCCTGGTCGAGCTCGCCGAGCTGCTCGCGATACCGGTCTTCGATCAGTTCGGCAGGCTCAATTTCCCCGTGGAGCATCCGCTGAACCTCACGGGAATGCACGACAAGGTTTTGGGCCAGGCCGATCTGGTGCTCTCGCTCGATGTTCCGGACCTCGAGGGCGGGACCACGCAGCGGGCGCAGGAGAAGGGGCGCCGCCGGCCAATTCCATTGCTTCCTCCGCAAGCAAAGATCATCAACGTCGGCCTGGACGATCTCCTGGTGCGCGCCTGGTCGCACGACTTCAACAAACTGCGCGAGGCGGACCTCTCGATTCTCGCCGACACGTCGG
This sequence comes from Deltaproteobacteria bacterium RIFCSPLOWO2_12_FULL_60_16, assembly GCA_001798565.1. Taxonomy (GTDB): domain Bacteria; phylum Desulfobacterota; class Binatia; order UBA9968; family UBA9968; genus UBA9968. The sequence goes on along the minus strand of MGSR01000161.1, from coordinate 649 downwards.
TTTTTCTGCCCGAACTGGTCCGGCGCCTGAAGGGCGAGAAGGAGGCGCTGAAGAAAAAAGGGGCCGAGATCGAAAAGCGCCGAACCCAGTGGGCGAAGCTCCACGCCGAGAGGGTGGAGGCGCAGGAGAAGCAGACCAAGGCCAAATGGGATGAGAAGCCGATCGCCACGAGCCGGCTCTACAGCGAGATAGCCGAGCTTGTAAAAGGAGAAGACTGGCTGCTTACGAACGGCACCTCCTCAGGCAAGGAGACCTTCTTCATGCCGGCCACGAAGTTCAACCAGATCCTGGGGAAATACAAAGGCGGGGGTCTGGGCTACGGCCTGCCCGCCTCGGTGGGCGCGGCGCTGGCGCACAAGGGATCGGGCAAGCTTTGCGTCGATCTCCAGCCGGACGGAGATATGCTTTTCACCGCGAGCGGCCTTTGGACCGCGGCGCACCACAGGATTCCCCTGCTCATCATCGTCTGCAGCAACCGCTCCTACTACAATGACGAGGAGCACCAGGAGCGGATGGCGCAGCTCAGGGGCAGGCCGGTGGAGAACAAGACGATCGGCATCCGCATCGAAGACCCGGAGGTCGATTTCGCCACGCTGGCGCGCTCCTATGGGGTCTGGGGAGCGGGACCGGTCACGGAGCCCAAGGATCT
>MGSR01000160.1:2852-6188 GCA_001798565.1 Deltaproteobacteria bacterium RIFCSPLOWO2_12_FULL_60_16 | reverse complement strand
TCCTGCTTCAGGAAGCCCCCCTCCTTGATCACCCAGAACGGGGAGTTGAGCGCGCTCACGGCGGTCCACGCCACTACGAGCTTTTGCGCCTGGGCGGCCTGAGGCAGCGCGAGCGCCAGGGAAACAACAAGGAGCGCAAGAACTTTAGACTTCTTCATCTCTCTCCTCCTCTTGAAAACACCTTGAGATCCGCCATGACCAAGCCTTAAAGGCGAGTCAGCCTACCAGAAACGCAAGGCACTTGTGAAGCCCTTTTCCCGCACTACCGGATAAACCAGGCGCGCGGCAGCGCCACGTAGATCGCGAGCATGCTCAGCATGCCCGCCGCGCTCATCCACGCCACGGCCCACTGGGCCCCGACCAGCGATGACAGGGCCCCGATGAGCATGCTTCCTACCGTCAGCACCACCTGGCTCATGTGAAAGATGGCGATCGTCCGGCCGCGGAATTCAGGCGGGGAGTAGGTTTGGATGACGGTCTGCACGAGGGCGTGGGAGCTTACGTGGCAGAGGCCGACGATCCCCATCAGGGCCAGCGACAACTCGAACCACGGCGATGCCGAGAAGGCGATGACGATAAGCCCGTATAACGCCACGCCGCCCAGCATCAGGGCGCCTCTCGGCAGCCGGTCGCCCACGGCGGCGATGAGAACGGCGCTGCATAGCGCGCCCACGCCCATGGCGGTGAGAAGCAGCCCCTGGCCGCTGGCGCCGACTCCAAGGAGGTCACGGGCGAAGACCGGCAGGAGCGTGGTAAAGGGAATGATGAACAGAGACGCGAACATCGCGATGAGCAGGCCGGTGCGGACGACCTCGTTCCTCCAGCTGAATTTCCACCCCTCGACGATGCTGCGGCCGAAGGACTCCCGGTGCGCGGGGTGACCGTGGGAGCCGGCGGCAGGGCGCCCGGCGGGGCGAAGCATCACGGTCCAGATGGTCGCCAGGAGGTAAAAAACCGCCTGCACCGCATACGAGCTGGCGGTGCCGAACATGGCGATGAGTATGCCCGCCAGGGCGGGGCCGGTGCTGCGCGCTACGTTAAAGACAATCGCGTTCAGGCCGATAGCGTTGGTCAGGTAGCCGAGCGGCACGGCGTCGGCGACCATCGCGGCCCTGGCGGGCTGCTGAAAGGTCTGGACGGCGGCCATCGCGAAGGCGGTCACGTAGACGTGCCAGGGCTCGATCTTGCCTGTAAGGATCAGCAGGGCCAGCATGGCGTACAGCAGTCCGTCCGCCACCTGGGCGACCAGCACCTGCATCTTGCGGGAATAGCGGTCCGCGGCGGTGCCCGCCACCGGGGATAACAGGAGAAAGGGTATGGCCTGAACTCCCCGCACCAGGCCGAGCTGGAACGGCGAGTTGGTCAACTCGTAGATGAGCCAGCCGCGGGCGACCTGATCCATCCACATCGCCATGGAGCCGAACACATTGCCGTACCAGAGCAGACGGAACTCGCGGTGGCGGAGCGCCTCCAGGGCGCGCAGGCGAAGCAGCGCATCGAGAAGACGCGAGGACCGCCGCGCGGCCGCGGGCTGGGCGCTATCGCCTCCCGGCGCTTCGGCGTCGTTTTTTTCGCTCGTAGGTGAAAGCAGCGTAAACTCCGCAAGTGGCTGAAGGGGATTGTATTTCGCGATGTCCTTAAGCCGCGGGGGAAAATGATCTATTCCTATATCACGAGCTGGGCGAAGGATAAAGGATGGCACGACCTTGAACGCAAAAACAAAATCCATACACCGAAAGTCGTACTGGACATTTCCTCGGCGTCGAGGTATGAAAACTCAAATTATCGGAAGAAAGGCAGGCTCAAGAAAAATGGCCATAAAAGCATCTCGTTTTGCGCGCCGGTCTTTGCTGGCGCTTTGTCTGTCGGTGATCGCCGCCGCTGTTTTGGCGCAGGCGGCGCAAGAGGGATACCAGCCGCAGGTCGGCCAGGAAGGCAAGGATGTGGTGTGGGTGCCGACGCCGCAGGCGCTGGTGGATAAAATGCTCGACATGGCGAAGGTCACGGCGCAGGATTACGTGATCGACCTCGGCTCGGGCGACGGGCGCACCGTGATCACCGCCGCGAAGCGCGGCGCCCGCGCGCTCGGCATCGAGTACAACCCGGACATGGTCGAGCTGTCCAAGCGCAACGCCGCCAAGGAAGGCATCGGCGACAAAGCCCGTTTCGTTAAAGCCGACCTGTTCGAGAGCGATTTCTCGCAGGCCACCGTGATCACCATGTTCCTGCTGCCTGAAATCAATCTCAAGCTGCGCCCGAAGATCCTCGATCTCAAGCCCGGCACCCGTATCGTGTCGAATTCCTTCACCATGGGGGAATGGAAGGCCGATGAGGAAGGTAATCCGGGGAGCGACTGCGCCAATTGGTGCACGGCCCTGCTCTGGATCGTGCCGGCGAAGGTGGAAGGGACCTGGCGGCTTGCGCAGGGAGAGCTCACGCTCAAGCAAACCTTTCAGATGATCTCCGGCACGCTCAGGTCCGGCGGCAAGAGCACGCCGATCGCGAACGGCAGGCTGCACGGCGATCAGATCAGCTTCAGCGCCGGCGGCGTCCAATACAGCGGCCGGGTGAACGGCGAGGCTATCGAGGGGAGCGTCAAATCGGGCGGCGGCAGCGGCACGTGGAGCGCGACGCGCACCGCCAGGCCGGCCCCGGCGCCGACGCGCTCCTGAGCGCGCCCGTCGCGCGCCTTGAGGACTGAACATGCACGGCGGCAAGGCGCTGCTCAAGGTTTTTGAGCGGGCGGGGGTGGATTACATCTTCTGCTCTCCCGGGACCGAATGGCCTCCGGTGTGGGAGGCGCTCGCCGAGTCGCAGGAGCGGGGAGTCCAAGGGCCCCGCTACATCAACTGCCGTCATGAAGCGGCGGCCGTCGCCATGGCCTCGGGCTACACCAAGGTGACCGGCAAACCGCAGGCGGTCTTGCTCCATGCCACGGCGGGGCCTCTGAACGCGGCCATGTATTTGCGCGCCGCCTATCAGGAGCGGGTGCCCATGGTGATCTGCTGCGGCGAAACCTCCGCCTTCGGGGAGGAGTCGCGGCTGCCGGACCCGGGAAACCAGTGGATTCATGACCTGACGGACATCGGCGGGCCGGCCGAGCTGCTCAGGCGCTGCGTCAAGTGGAGCGACCGCGTTACTTCGCCGGCGATCCTGGTCCAGAGCCTGGAGCGGGCGATGCAGATCGCGGTGGAGCCGCCCGCGGGACCGGTGCTGCTCGGCGTGCCCTTTGAGTGCATGCTGGATGAAGTCTCCCTCCCCGAAGCCCATAGACCGAATCGGGTGGCGCGCGCCTCCGCCGTCGACGAGGCGGCGATCGAGGAAGCGGCGGACGCT
>MGSR01000160.1:1854-2647 GCA_001798565.1 Deltaproteobacteria bacterium RIFCSPLOWO2_12_FULL_60_16 | reverse complement strand
ATATCCCTACTCGCGGCTGCCCTTCTGGGGGTACAAAGTCGACCTGGCATTGATCGCTCCGCCGGCGGCGACGCTGCCGAGGCTGCTCAGCCGGGTGAAGGCCGCGGAAGGATTCGTCGGCAACCGGCGCGCTTACGAGCAACGGCTCAACCGCATCCGCGAAGAGCACGATCAGCAGATGACGGGGCTCGAGCGCGACGCGGCGGAGCACAGGAGCGATATCCCGGTGGATCCGCGCTGGCTCTGCCGGGCGCTCAACGAATCGATGCCGCCGGACGCGGTGATCGTCGAGGAGACGACCGTGCATCGCACGCTGATTCAGAACATGATCCCGCGCACTCAACCGATGTCGTATATCGCGCGCGTGACCGGAGGGCTGGGGGTGAGCCTGGGTTACGCGCTGGGCGCGAAGCTCGCCCTGAAAAAACGGCCGGTCTTCGTGCTCGTCGGCGACGGCGGCTTTCACTACAATCCGGTGCCGTCGTGCCTGGGGTTGGCCCAGGAATACGGTCTGCCGATCATCGTGGTCGTGTTCAACAATCAGCGCTATCTCTCCATGGAGAGGGGGCTCCTCAAATACTATCCGGAGGGCAGCGCGAAAAAGAGCGGGGTTCACTTCGGCGGCCCGATCTCGCCCAGTCCCGACTACCGGCTCTATGCGGAGATCTATGGCGGCTACGGGGTCAAGGTGACGGATCCCAAAGATATTCAACCGGCAATTGCCAGAGCTTTAGAACACAGCGCGTCCGGACGATTATCCGTCATCGACGTGGTCCTGAGCGACTATCAGCCG
>MGSR01000160.1:0-1800 GCA_001798565.1 Deltaproteobacteria bacterium RIFCSPLOWO2_12_FULL_60_16 | reverse complement strand
GGCGGTGTTAGATCGGCCAGCCGTGTTGCGAGAGATCGATGGGATTGCCGTCGGGATCATGCACCCGGTACTCGGCCTCGCGGTTCGGCGGTCTCTTGTCGATGCCGGTCGCGGCGTCGAGTTCTTTGCATACGTCCCGAAGGCCGGCGACATCCTCGACCTCGAAACCGAAATGGTATAAGCCGGGCTTCAACTGCGTCCCTTCCACCTTCCGCTCAGGCCCGATGGGTATAATGGCGAGATTGATGTGCCTGTCGGACAGATAGGTCGCGGTGCCTATTCCGGGGACGATCTTCAGTCCGAACGCCGTGGTATAAAAATGGACCAGTTTCTCCACGTCCTCGGTAAGGATCGCAAGATGCCGGATGCGCGCCATGGATTCCCTCCTTTGCCAGGTCATTTTTTCCCCAGCGCCTCGGGATTCACCACGTTGATCGGCTTGCCCGCGGCGTAAGCGACGATCTGCTCGACGGCGTCGCCGTAATAAGCTTCGTAGCTGTCATGCTCGACGTAACCCAGGTGCGGCGTGCAGACAACGTTGTCCATCCGGAGCAGAGGGTGCGCCGCGCCGGTGACCGGCTCGTCTTCGAAGACATCGACCGCGGCAAAGCCCGGACGCCCGGCCTTGAGCGCTTCCGCCAGCGCGCCCTCGGCGATGAGCCCGGCGCGGCTCGTGTTGACGATCAGCGCGGCCGGCTTCATCAGATCGAGATCCTTGCCGGTCACGATGCCGCGCGTTTCCTGGTTGAGCGGGAGATGCAGGCAGACGATGTCCGATTCGCGGAAAAAGCCCTCGCGGCTTGCCGCGACCTCGTATCCCGCCTCGCGCGCGCGCGCCGTCGATCCCTCCCGGCCCCAGCAGACCACCCGCGCGCCGAAGGCGCGTCCGACACCGGCCACCAGGCTGCCGATCTTGCCGCAGGCATAGATCCCCAGCGTCTTGCCCCGCACGGCGGTGCCGATCGTCGATTGCCAGTGTCCCTCTCGCAATCGCTTTACCTCGTAGGGGATGTGCCGCAGCGCGGCCAGTATCAGTCCCCAGGTAAGCTCCGCCGTCGTGTGCGGCCTGCCGGCCCCGCCGGCTGAGACCGCGACCCCGCGCCGGGTGCAGGCCTCGACGTCGATATGCGCCGTGGCGCGCCCGGTCTGGCTTATGAGCTTGAGCTTGGGCAGGCGCTCGATCACGGCGCCGGGAAAGCGGGAGCGCTGCTGGGTCAGCAACACCGCTTCGGCGTCTTTCAACCGATCGGCGAGCCGGGCCGGATCTTTCTCGGTGTCGTGGTAGACGATCACCTCGTGGCCTTTCAGCTTGGCGTAACACTTGAGGGCGCGGAAGGCGTCCTGATAGTCGTCGATCACCGCGATCTTCATGCTGTTCTCCTTAAGCTCTATCCCGTCTTCCTTACGCCCCGCCGAATCCCTGATCCTGGGCCTCGGCCAAGAGCCACGGGTCCTTGACCTCGGTCGTCGGCGCTTGGCCGGTGAGGACCCGGGCGACCTCGCGCGCGGCATGCGTCTGGCAGTCGGCGTAGGACTCGTTCGAGTTGGCGGCGGTGTGGCAGGTGACGATGAGGTTGGGAAGAGTGAGAATCTTGTGATCGGCAGGCAGCGGCTCCGGGTCGGTGACGTCGAGGGCCGCGCCGGCGATCTGACCGGCGACCAGCGCCTCATACAGCGCCTCGGTGTGCACCAGCCCGCCCCGAGCGCAATTGATGAGAAACGCGGTCGGCTTCATGGCCGCGAACTGCGCCTTGCCGAACATTTTACGGGTCTCGGACGTCAGCGGGGCGTGCAGGCTTA
>MGSR01000159.1:0-6584 GCA_001798565.1 Deltaproteobacteria bacterium RIFCSPLOWO2_12_FULL_60_16 | reverse complement strand
GGCGTTCCTGAGGACAATCCTCTTCTCCGGGAGGCGGGCCAAAGAGGCATTCCGATACTGAGCGAGATGGAGCTGGCGTATCGTTTTACTCGGTTTCCGTTAGTGGCCGTCACCGGCACCAACGGCAAGAGCACGACCACCACGCTGATCGGCGAGATGCTCAAGGCGAGAGGCCTAAAGACTTTTGTCGGCGGAAACATCGGCGCGCCCCTGATCGGCTTCCTCGGCGACAACTGGGACTGGGGCGTGGTCGAGGTGAGCAGTTTTCAGCTCGAGTGGGTGGAGGAGTTCCGCCCGAAAGTCGCGCTACTGCTGAATCTCACCGAGGATCACCTGGACCGCTATCCGGACTTTGTCTCCTATGGCAACGCCAAGAAGAGGATCTTCGCCGCGCAGGCGGGCGAGGACATCGCGGTTCTCAATCGCGATGACCCGCTGGTGTGGCCCCTCCGGGAGCGTGTCCGCTCGCGGGTGGTTTCGTTCGGCTGGGAGGAGGTGCGCGACGGGGTCTATGCGACCGCGGGCGAGATGATCTGGCGCGGGGAGGGTCGCGAGGAAAAATTCTCTCTCGCCCGGGTGAAAATCCAGGGGGTCCACAACGTCGAGAATATGATGGCCGCGATTGCGGCGGTGAAGTGCGTCGGGGCGCCCGCGGGCGCCATCCAGAAGGTGATCGAGGGGTTTCCCGGGCTCGAGCACCGGCTGGAATTCGTGCGCGAAAAGAACGGCATCCGGTTCTACAACGACTCCAAAGGCACCAATGTGGGCGCGGCCGTGAAATCTCTCGCGAGCTTTTCGGTCCCGGTAGTCTGGATCGCCGGAGGCGTCGACAAGGGGGGAGACTACCGGGTGCTGGAAGACGAGGTGAAACGCAAGGTCAAGAAGCTCGTACTGTTCGGCGCCGCGAAGGAAAAGATCCGCAGCGCGCTCGGTCGCCTGACCAAAACCCTCATCGTGGACGATCTCGAGGCGGCGGTCCGGGAGGCCTACCGCAGCGCCGGGCCGGGAGATATCGTTCTGCTCTCTCCCGCCTGCTCGAGCTTTGACATGTTTCAGAACTACGCGGAAAGGGGAAAGGCCTTTAAGGCCATGGTCCGGGCTTTATGAAAAACGGTATAGCCGTCGACGGCTGGCTCTTTTTTTCCGTCGCCGCCCTGTTGGCTGTGGGAATCATCATGGTGCTGAGCACCAGTTACCTCTATTCGCAGGAGCGCTTCTCTGACGGGACCTATTTTTTCCGTAAACAGCTCACGGCGGTGGGCGCCGGGCTGCTGACGCTCTGCATCGCGGCCTTGCTTCCAGCCGCCTCCTACCGTCGCTTCGTCTACCCCCTTCTCGCCCTGACCCTTTTCATTTTGATTCTGGTTCTCATCCCGGGGATCGGTTTATCGCGCGGCGGCGCCAGACGCTGGCTGCCTCTGGGAGGGTTCGTCTTCCAGCCCGCGGAGCTGGCCAAGATCACCCTCGTGCTTTACCTGGCTCACTCCCTGGCGAAAAAAGGGGAGAGGGTCCAGACCTTCGGGATGGGACTGTTGCCGCACCTGATCATCGGCGGCCTCTTTTTAGGACTGGTCCTGCTGGAGCCGGACCTCGGGACGACACTCATTCTCGGCATGATTCTCTTTCTCATGCTCTTCGTCGGCGGCGCCAGGTTTTCCCACCTGGCTGCCATCGGCCTGTTGGCTCTGCCCGCGGTAGGGCTCGCCGTGGTCGGCGCCGAGTACCGCCTGCGGCGCCTGCTCACCTTTCTCGATCCCTGGAGGGACGCCTCGAACACGGGTTTCCAGATCATTCAGTCTTATATCGCTTTCGGCTCCGGCCAGCTGTGGGGCCGGGGCTTGGGGGAGAGCCGGCAGAAACTCTTTTATCTGCCCGAGGCCCACACCGATTTCATCTTCTCGGTTATCGGCGAGGAGCTGGGCTTGTTGGGCGCCCTCGCTGTTTTGGCGCTTTTCGGCGTGATCCTCGTGCGGGGATTCCGTCTGGCGGCTAGAATAGAGGAGCCGTTTTGTCAGTACCTGGCTTTTGGAACGACCACCCTGCTTGGACTTCAAGCCTTGATTCATATGGGCGTGGTCATGGGCTTGATGCCCACCAAGGGCCTGGTGCTGCCGTTTATCAGTTACGGCGGCTCGGCCATGGTGATGAACATGACCTGCGCGGGGATACTGCTCAGCCTGTCGCGCGGGAGAATGTAGGAATGCGGCTGATCATGGCCGGCGGGGGAACCGGTGGCCATCTCTTTCCCGGGCTGGCCGTGGCGCGCGAGTTTCAGAGACGAGATCAGAGGACGGAAATTCTTTTTGTCGGCACTGAGATGGGAATCGAAAAGCGGACCCTTCCCAAAGAGGGCTTTCCCCTGGCCACCATCCCGATACGCGGCCTCAAAGGGAGGGGCCTGCGCGGCCTCTGCCAGGCCCTGTACGGCATCCCGGTCAGCTTTTTCCGATCGCTCGGGATCATCGCCCGTTTTCGGCCCGATTGCGTCATCGGCCTGGGAGGTTACGCCTCGGGCCCCTTGCTGCTCGCGTCCAGATGGAAAGGAGTTCGCTCAGCCATAATGGAACAGAATCTCCGTCCCGGTTTTACCAATCGGGTCTTGGGCTGGCTGGTGGGGAGGATCTTTACTTCTTTTGCCGAGAGCGCCGCTTATTTTCCCCGCGCCAAGGTCGTGGAGACGGGAAATCCGGTGCGCTGGCAAACTCTGCCGCCAGTCGCCAAGGGCGAAAAATTCACCCTGCTCGTCTTTGGCGGCAGCGCGGGGGCCCGCAAAATCAACTCCAGCGTCGTCGATGCCTTGCAAAGGATGAGGGAGCTGTCGACGCAGCTGCGCGTGATCCACCAGACCGGGGAGGCGGATTTCGCCGCGATCAAGGCGGCTTACGGCTCGCTTCCCTTCGAGGCTCAGGTTTTTTCGTTCGTGGAGCGGATGGCTGAGGCCTATGCGCGGGCGGACCTGGTAGTTTGCCGCGCCGGGGCCGGGACGGTGGCGGAGCTGACCGCCTTCGGCAAGGCCGCGATCCTGGTTCCTTATCCGTATGCCGCCTACGATCACCAGCGCTTCCATGCCCAGGCGCTCCAGGAGCGCGGGGCGGCGGAGATGATTCTCGACCGGGAGCTGAGCGGGGAAAGACTGGCCGACCGGATCCGCGGCCTCTATTCGGACCGCAGTCGGCTCACGGCCATGGGCGAGGCGGCCAAAAAACTAGGGAAGCCCGAAGCGGCAAAAAAAATCGTGGATGAATGTTATGCATTGGTCCAGGAATAAAAAAGGTTCAAGCCGTTCAAGTTGTTCAAGTCGTTCAACTGGTTTAACGATTTGAACTGTTTGAACGATTTAAGCATTTTGAACGTTCTATGCTGCAAAAGAAGCATCGGGTCCATTTTGTCGGAATCGGTGGCATCGGCATGAGCGGGATCGCGGAGGTGCTTTTGAATTTGGGCTACTCGGTAAGCGGCTCCGATCTGCGCGAGAGCGAGGCCACTCGCAGGCTGGAGTCCCTGGGGGCGAAGATTTTTGCCGGCCATGGAGAGGCGAATCTCGCCGGCGACCCTTCGGTGGTGGTGATCTCGACGGCGGTGCGATTTTCCAATCCCGAGGTGCTGGAGGCCCGCAGGCGCAATATTCCGGTGATCCCCCGGGCGGAGATGCTCGCGGAGCTGATGCGCATGAAATACGGCGTGGCGGTGGCGGGCAGCCACGGCAAGACCACCACCACGTCGATGATCGCCGCGGTTTTGAGCGCCGCGGGGCTGGATCCCACGATGGTCATAGGGGGGAGAGTGCGGTCGCTGGGCAGCAACGCCAAGCTGGGACAGGGGGAGATGCTGGTGGCTGAGGCCGACGAGAGCGACGGGACCTTCCTGCTGCTCTCTCCGACCATAGCCGTGGTTACCAACATCGATCGCGAGCATATGGATTTCTATCAGACGATGGACCGGCTGAGTGAAAGCTTCCTCGACTTCATCAACAAGGTGCCTTTTTACGGCCTGGCGGTGTTGTGTCTGGACCATCCCAATGTGCGCGCCCTGATCCCGAAGATCAAGAAGCGCTTTGTCACCTACGGCCTGTCGCCGGAGGCCGACTTTTGCGCCGCGGACCTCCGCACCGAGTCCATGGGGGCTCAATTCTCCGTGCTGCGCCGAGCGAAAAACCTGGGGCGGCTCAAGCTTCATCTGCCGGGGCGGCACAGCGCCACGAATGCCCTGGCGGCGGTGGCTGTGGCGCAAGAACTGGAGATCCCTTTTGCCCGGGTGGCCGAGGGGCTGGACTCTTTTACCGGCATTCATCGCCGCTTCGAGGTCAAGGGGGAGGGGCGAGGAATCCTGGTGATCGACGATTACGGCCATCATCCCGTGGAGATCCAGGCAACGCTGCAGGCGATCCGCGACGGCTGGCAGCGCCCCCTGACTGTGATTTTCCAGCCGCATCGCTACAGCCGCACCAGGGACCTGTTCGACGATTTTCTGGCTGCCTTTGATGGCGCGGATCGGCTGGTGCTTACGGAGATCTACCCGGCGGGAGAAGAGCCTATCCCGGGCATCACCGGAGAGGCGCTCTATCAGGCGATCAAGCGCCGGGGCCATCTGGAGGCGGAGTTTATTGCGGACCGGCGTGAGATCGTAAAACAGCTCCTTTCCAGGCTCCGCTCCGGAGATATCGTTCTCACGCTCGGGGCGGGAGACATCTACAGGGTGGGAGAGGAGCTGGTGGAGGCGCTTAAGTAAGTAATGGGAAAGTGGAGTAATGGAGCAATGCTCCAATAGTCTTTCATGGTTCCGATGAGAAAAGAGGCGGGCGACACGCCGTTTGTCCAGGAGCTGAAAAAGATCCCCGGCTTGAAGGTCAAGATCGACGAGCCGCTCGCGCGCTACACCTCGATGAAGATCGGCGGGCCGGCGGACTATCTTCTCGACGTGGAAAGGAGCGCCGCCCTGAGCCGGGTGTTGAAGCTCCTCGACCGCTGCGGAATCCCATTCTGCGTGTTGGGAAAAGGGAGCAATATCCTGATCAGCGATCTGGGGGTGCGCGGGGCGGTGATCCGCTTCGCCGGCGAGTTCCAGCAGGCCGAGTGGGTGGAAAAAGATGGGGAAGCGTTGGTGACGGTGGGCGCAGCGTGTCCAGTGGCCCGGCTGGCGCGCGCCGCGGCGCGCCGGGGCTTGAGCGGACTGGAGTTCGCCGAGGGCATCCCTGGGAGCGTCGGCGGGGCGCTGGTGATGAACGCGGGCGCTTACGGCTCTGAGATGGAGCGGATCGTGGCGCGCGTGGAGGGAGTCACCGAGAAAGGAGCGCCGCTCAGCTTGGAGCGAGGGGAGATGGTCTTTACCTATCGCGACTCCCACCTGCCGCCGGGGACCCTCGTGACCCGCGTATGTCTGCGGCTGGCAAAGGGCAAGGCGGACGATGTGGGGCTCAAGGTGCGCGAGTTGGTGGTCCGGAGAAAGAGCAGCCAGCCATCGGGGTATCCGAATTGCGGCTCGGTATTCAGAAATCCGCCCGGCGACTTTGCCGGCCGGCTGATCGAGGCGGCCGGACTAAAGGGAAAAAGGATCGGCAGGGCTGAGATCTCGGTAAAACACGCGAACTTCATCGTCAACCTCGGCGGGGCGAAGGCCGCGGATGTGCGCGGCCTGATGGACGCCGCCCGGGCGGAGGTTAAGAAACAATTCAACATCGAGCTTCAGCCCGAGGTCCGATTGTTGGGTGAATGGCCGCCCCGGAGCGCGGCTGAGTAAAAAATATGGGGATTTTTTCGCGCCTCAGAGGAAACAAGAGAAAGGATGGAGAGTCGGTGCGGCCGAATTTTGCCGCCTGGGCCGCCGCGCTGCTTGCCGTCTCTTCGATCCCGGCGCTGATTTTCACCTGGCCTCACGTCAGGCGGCTGGGAGGAGATCTGCGCGAGGAGCTGCTCAACCATCCCTATTTCTCGGTGCAGGAGATCCGGGTGCGGGCCGGCGATAAAGTAGGGGGCAGCGAGATCGTGGCGATAGCGGGAATGAATCACGGCATGAACATCTGGAAGGTCGATCCGGCAGCCATCGAGCGCAAGGTCGGCAAGCATCCCTGGGTCAAGCGGGTCCTGGTCAGACGGGAGCTGCCCCGGCGGGTCGTGATCGAGGTGGAAGAGCGGGAGGCGAAAGGGATCGTGGTGCTGGGAAGGCTCTATTACGTGGACGCCGACGGCTTGGTTTTCAAGGAGGTCGGAGAGGGGGAAAAGACGGACTTCCCGATGCTCACAGGGCTCAAGCAGGGCGACCTCGCCTCGCAGAACCACGCTATCCGCCAGAAGATTCGGGAGGCCCTGAAGGTCGCTGAAATGATGAGACAAGGATCTCTCGCCCTTTCTGAAATCCATTTCTCGGCTCATGGGGGCTTAGTTCTCTACCCCATGGTCTATCCGATCCCGGTGCATGTGGGTTGGGGAGATTGGCAGGGAAAGCTGGAGCGGCTGGAGAGAGTCCTCCCCATGTGGAACGGCAAGGAGGCGCGGCTCGCCTCCTTGGACGTGAGCTTCCGCGACCAGGTCGTGGCGAGAATTAGAAAATCTCGAGGGTGAATCTGAGATCTGAGATTCCGCGAAGCG
>MGSR01000158.1 GCA_001798565.1 Deltaproteobacteria bacterium RIFCSPLOWO2_12_FULL_60_16 | reverse complement strand
TTCAAGACGCCGCCGGTCACCGCAGGATGATGATTCAACCGGGAATCCTCGCACAGCCTGTAGAGCGACTCTACCGCGCCTCCCTTCGGATCCAGGCAGCCGAAAACCACGCGCGCCACCCGCGCCTGAAGGATCGCACCGACGCACATCACGCACGGCTCGAGTGTGACGTAGAGCGTACAGTCATTGAGACGCCAGCTTCCGAGATATTGAGAAGCGTTTTCAAGCGCGAGCATCTCTGCGTGCGCCAGAGGGCTCTGCGTCTTTTCGCGCAGGTTGTGGCCGCGAGCGATCACTTCCCCCCGGTATACAACCACCGCGCCTACCGGAATTTCGCCTTTCTCAGCCGCTTGCTCCGCCTCCTGCAGGGCAAGCGCCATGGGGATATGATCCCCGGCAACAGCCGCCGAACCAAATTTACTCATAAACTGCGCTTGACCATAACATAAAAAAAGAGCTAAGGAAATTGAGGGGTATCGTTTCGCGGCTTCCGGCAGACGCATGGACTACAAAAAATTACTCCGGCCGCTCGCTATCGGTGCCGCTCTGACCGTCATGGTCTTCGTGGCGTACCAGCGCGGCTTGCTGGATACCTTCGAGCTGAAGAGCATAGACTTCAGGTTCCAGATCCGCGGCCCGATCGCCTCAAAGGTCCCGATCGTGCTCGTCAGCATCGACCAGGACTCCTTCGATGAGCTCCAGCTCCCGTGGCCCTGGCCCAGGACCCTCCACGCCATGTTGATCCGCAAGCTCGCCCCCAGCCAGGCCAAGCTCATCGCCTTCGATATTCTTTTTACCGAGCCCAAACCGGATCCCAGAGAGGACCAGGCCTTGGCTGATGCCATCAGAGCCGCCGGCAACGTGATTCTTGCCGCTGAATTCACCGAAGTCCCCAGCGACTTTGGACCCAGGACGACCATCAATCTACCCATCCCCCCCATACGGGAGCATGCCTTGGGTTACGGCCCGGCCAATTTGGTTACCGATCGAGACGGCATCGTGCGCAGGGCGCGCCAGGCCCTGACCTTCCAGGATCGGATATTTCCCGGATTTGCCTACCAGATCTACCAGGCCTTTGTAGGTCTAGAGGCGCTGCAAACAAAGGAGATCTTTCTCACGCCCCTGCTCATCAATTTCCGTGGCCCGGCCCGGAGCTATCCGGTCGTCCCCTATTACCGCATCCTGAGAGATGAAATCGATCCCGCTGTTTTCAAGGACAAGATCGTTCTTGTCGGAGCATTTTCCCCGAGCCTCCACGATATCTTCCCCACGCCCTTCAGCGCCAGCGAGCCCATGGCTGGAGTGGAGATCCAAGCCAACTTGGTCGACACCCTGACCGCCAACGACCCCGTCGCCCCCTTTTCCGGAGCGGGACATCACACGCTCTTTGTTCTCCTTTCGGCCATAACTATTTGGGCCTCCTTCCATTTCAAACCACTACGGGCCTTTGCCATGGTCCTGGTTCTGTCCGGCATCCACATCTTTGCCAGCCTCTACCTCTTTTCGTTCCATCAAAGCTGGATGCCGATGGTGCCGACCTTTCTGGGGGTGATGCTCAGCTACGGGGGCATAACCCTGGATAACTACGTGCGCGAACAACGAGAGCGCATTCGGCTGCGGGCGACTTTCAGCAAATATGTCTCGGCGGATGTGGTGGATGAGCTGCTCGACGATCGTGAAGGGCTCGGCTTGGGTGGAAAGAAAAGGCATATCACCGTGCTCTTCTCCGATATCCGCGGCTTTACCAGCATCTCGGAGCAAATCGGGCCAGAGCAGGTGGTGAAGCTGCTCAGCGATTACTTCGGGCAAGTGACCCATATCGTCTTCAAAAATGGGGGAACCATTGACAAGTTCATCGGCGACGCGGTCTTTGCCATATTCGGCGCGCCCAAGTCTCACGGCGACGACGCCGTAAGGGCGGTAAAAACGGGCCTGGAGATGATCGAGCTGGTGGAGTCCCTCGGCCCCAAGTGGACGCAGATCATCGGCAGGCCCCTCAAAGTCGGCGTTGGCATCAATTCCGGGGACGCGGTAGTGGGAAGTATCGGCTCGGAGATTCGCTCCGAGTTCACGGCGATCGGCGACACGGTCAATCTGGGATCGCGCCTCGAAGGGCTCACCAAGGAATTGGGCGTGCCCATGCTGATCAGCGAATCTACCGCCGCGGAAATGAAAGACGCGATACCGCTCCGCCCCTTGCGACAGGTAAAGGTGACCGGACGCGAGGCCCCCTTGCTGGTCTATTGTCCGGAAGTCTTGCTGGAAGGTGAAGTCGAGTTTGCCCTCGATACCGGCACGCCCTATACGCAGCAGCACAAGTAAAGAACAACTTTAAGTCGTAGGGGAAACTCCTTCTGTAATAAGGACGATCGCCTTCGCCGCATAATCGCGCACGGTCCAATGATCATCTCTAAGAAGATCACAGAGCGCGGGCAGGGCGGATACCTCGCCCAACTCCGCGAGCGCCTGGGCTCCCTGACCGCGCACCTCCCAGCGCTGATCCCTGAGAGCGTCGCTCAGCGCTTCCGCGGCGCTCCTGTCCTTCAACCAGCCGAGTCCCTGGGCCGCGTACTGGCGCACCTCCCAGCTCTCATCCTTGAGCGCCTCCACCAACGCGGCCACGGCCGAGCCGTCGCCCAGCCAAGAGAGCGCCTTGGCGGCGCCTTTGCGCACCCAGTCCTGTTTGTCCTTGAGCGCCTCCCGCAGGGTCTTTAAGCCGTCTTTATGGCCCATCTCCGCCAAGGCGACGGCGGCAAACTCCCGTGACGACCAATTCTCGTCCTTGAGAGAATCGATCAGGACAGGAAGCCCCGTCTCGTCGCCCAGCTTCAACAGCGCCCGGGCCGCGTAACTGCGAAAGGCCCAATTCTCGTCTTTCAAGGCCTCTTTCAGAACCGGGACAACGGATTTATCGCCGAATCGCGACAGGGTCTGGATCGCCGGCCAGCGCACGCTCCACTTCGGCTCCTTCAGGGCCAGGCTGAGCGTCTCTATGCCGGATTTGTCGCCCAGTTCCGCCAGCGCCTCCGCGGCAACCTTGCGCACGTACCACGATTGCTCCCTGAGGGCCGCGGCGAGAAAATCCTTGCCGGAAGCCTCTCCCAGCCGCACCAGGGCCTGAGCCGCGTAGACGCGCACCGTCCAGTTCTCGTCTCTTAAGGCCTCTCTGAGCGCGGGAAGCGACGAGGGATCGCCCAGTCTGGTCAGCGCGATAGCGGCGTCCATGCGGACATTGGGGTTGTGATCTTTGAGGGCCTCTATGAGGGCGTCCACGGTGGACTTATCGCCGACTTTCAACAGCGCCTTCGCGGCGTCTTTACGGACTTCCGGATTCTGATCTTTCAAGGCATCGGTGAGGGCCGTCAACCCGGACCGGTGCCCCAGCTCCGCCAGCGCCAGCGCCGCTTCTTCCCGCGACAGCCAGTTCTCCTCCTTCAACGCCTTTACCAGGACCGGAGTACCGGACTTGTCCCCGAGATCGGCGAGCACCAGCGCGGCGTGCCGGCGCACCCACTCGAGTTGATTGCCGAGAGCTTCAGTGAGGGCGCCCTGGGCCACGGCGCGATAGCCGTCCTTGAGGAATTCCGGCAGGCCGGCGCCGGGATTCCGGTCTCCCTGCGCCTCCGCAAATTTTTCCAGGGCCTCCGCCATGCGGCCCGTCTGCGCGTAGGCGCAGGCCAGGTAGGCGCGAGTCTCGGGAGCCGGATCCAGACGCGCCCGCTCTTCGAGCGTGTGCAGGATTCGCTGCATCGATTCCATGGCGCGGCTGTAGCACCGGACGTGAAAATCTACCCATGCGGCCGCGCTCCAATCGTGGTGAATGGCCTGCGCATAAGTCAGCAGCGCCTTCCCCGGATTCCCTCCCTGCTCGTGGGCCTCGGCCAGCCGCAGAAGCGCCTCGGGGTCGTCCGGGTTCTTGCGGCACAGTTCCTCGAGGTGACGGATTTCTTCTGCGGCCATGGTCTTAATATAAGACATCCGCCGGACAAATAAAATGGTAATTTAGCCGCAAACTATTGACCTAACCATGGGAAATGGCGTATACGACTTGGTAACCATGCTCCTGTTTTTCGCGGCTTTGCTCGTTTCCTCGTTGGTTTTTTTCTCCCCGGCCCGCGCGCAAGACGAAAACCCGCTCCAGCAGTGGTTCAAGGATCACGTCAAGGGGAGCTTTCGCTACAAGAACTTTGCCCATTTTAAAGATACAGAGCCGGAGCAGCGAACGGTTCGGCAAGAGGGAATCCTGAGGCTGGAAGTAGAGCAGACATTCCTGGAGAAATGGCGCCTCTTCCTGATGCCTCAATGGAAGGCCGATACCGCCAACTACACGGCGGGTGGCTTCCACGACTTTCGGGATACCTATCTACGCGATTCCTACTTCAGCATCCGGGAGGGGCACCTCAAATATCGCGGCGACGACTTCGACGTAAGCGTCGGCAAACAGATTTATGCGTGGGGAACCGCGGACGGGTATAATCCGACCGACAACCTGAACCCGCGCAATTATCTGGACGTTCCCGAGCGCGAGAAGATGGGAATTTTTTCGTTCGCGGCAAGCTACTTCCCGCCCGATTCGTCCATCACGCTCGTAGTCGTTCCCTTCTTTACACCCAGCCGCCTGCCTCTGGCCATTTCCCGCTGGGCATCAACAGGCCGAGAAGGCCAAAGGGCGGAGGCGCTGGGATCCGACGTTGACGCCGACGTCACCATCAAAAGACGGGAGATGCCGGGTAAGAGGCTGGATAAAATTCAGGTCGGTCTGCGGGGCAAGACCACTGTCTCGGGGTGGGATTTCTCCCTAAGCTACTTTGACGGATATGACACGCTCCCCGTCATACGCCAGATCGGCGAGGACACGGCCAGGCCGCGCTTTAACCGCATGCGCGTCATCGGCATGGACTTTACCACCACTTCGGGCAAGCTGGAGTACCACGGCGAGTGGGCCTGGAAAATTTATGACGGCGGGCGCTCGACGGATATCCTGCCCTTCGTCCTCGGCGGGACCTACACCTGGGACCAGGATCAGGTGAGCTGGCTGGGGCTCGACCAGGTTATCTTCACCCTTGAATACGGGGGGGAATTTACCTTGCACCAAAGAGACAGCCGGGAATACAAGGAATCGGGAATCTTTACCAGGCCGTTTCAAAACTCCATATTGAGCCGGCTCGCCCTGAAGATCGACGAGGACAACGAGCTGCAGATCGGAGGCAACATCAATTTCCACCACCACAATAACTCGGTGCTGCAGCCGAAGTATATCCATAAGTTTTCGGACTCCCTGAAAGCCGAAGCGGGCATTCAGGCGTTTTGGGGGTCGCAAAATTCATTCTGGGGAAAGTGGAAGCGAAACGACCGGACCTTTGTGATCATGACCTATTTATTCTAGCTCGGTTGGCGAATTTTTCATCAAGACAATTCCGAGGAGGGATTTTATGAAGATATCTTGGCGGGCAGCGTTCAGCTTGGTGGCGTTATGGCTTCTCTCTATACTCGGTTCCGCGGTGGCGGGGGAGCAGATGACAGGGCGGCAAATCATGGATAAGCAGAAGCAGCTCCATGAGTCCAAGGACGAAGACTTCAGGCAGGATATGCTGCTGATCGACCGGAATAACAATACAAGCAAACGAGAGGTCGCGAATTTTTACCTGAAGACGCCCGAGAAGCTCGCCAAGACGATGATCATTTTTCTCTCCCCGGCGGACGTCCGGGGGACGGGACTTCTCACCTGGGAGCAGAAGGCCAGAGAGGACGACCAATGGCTGTATCTCCCGGCCTCCGGCAAAGAGAGAAGGATCGCGGCCAGCGGCAAGAAGAACAAATTCATGGGCACCGACTTCGCCTACGAAGACCTGAGGCCGGAGAACCTGGATACCCACACCTATAACCTTCTCGGCAGCGAGGCCGTCGGCGGCCAGGACTGCTACGTGGTCGAGGCGCTGCCCTCCACGGACCAGGAGAAGTCCGAATCGGGCTACGCCAAGAGAAAATTCTGGATTCGCAAGGATATTTTCTTCACCATCAAGAAAGAGTTTTACAACAAGCAGGGCCAGCTGGAGAAGATATCCATCGACGAAGAGCTGGGAAAGGTCACGGGCCCGATGTGGCGGTCCAAAAAGGTGACGATGGAAGACCTCAAGGCGAAGCACAAGACCGCGACGATTACGACCGAGCGGAAGATCAACAAGGGAGTCCCGGACTCGAAATTCACGCTGCGGGAACTGACCAAAAAATAGCGGCGGTCGTCGCAGCCTCGCGTAAAGCCGGCGCACCTGGGAGTGATGAGGGGGACACATGAATTTGAAAAAGATACCGCTTTGGATCGTCGATAACCCGCTACTCAGCGCCGCTATCATCCTGGTGATAACGGTTTTCTTTGCCCTCCAGCTTCCCAGGCTGGAGATCGACTCCTCGTCCGAAGGGTTGATGGTGGAGAAGGACCCCGCGCGCCTCTATTACGAGGAGATCAAGAAGAAATTCGGCAGCG